>NZ_JABXEO010000009.1:0-149240 GCF_013372585.1 Myxococcus sp. AM010 | reverse complement strand
CTGGTATAACCCGCTCAGGCGCCACTCCGCGCTCGACTACGAGTCACCCGCTGGTTACGAGAAGAAGCACCGCGCTGCCGCTTGAGGGCGAAAGCGCGGAACGCTCTGCGGAACCGGGGCAACTTCACCCCTCGCATGTGGGTGCGAAAGAAGGGGGCAGCAGGCGCGGACGGCACCTCCGGCCAAGGGGCGCCAACGCCTGCCGGGCAGCCGCCCCTCGCCTCGGAGCGCGAGCGCGCCACGGCCACCGCCCAGCGCTGGGCCAACGAGTTCCGCTCGCGGACGCGGCGCGCCTGAATCGCCCCGCCCGCGCTAGGCCCTGTGCCTACCCAAAATCCGGTCGCTGCGTCATGCGTACGTCAAGGCGAGTGAGCGGGGAGGGCACAGCGGCAACTTGGCGCGGCCGGCTCGACACCGCCCGCAGAGGCCCGCCAGCGGCGGCTGTGGACGATGGCCGGACCGGCGAGATGGGCCACGGGGCCACTTGGACAGGGCTTCGTCCCTGAGCCTGCGCGCGCCTCTTGTGAAGTGGGCGCCGAGAGGATCAGAACCATGGACGGGGAGGTCACCCACCGTGTGGTTTGCGGACATTCAATCGGCCCCCGATTGAAGGGCTCGCCCAGCCCCCTCTTTGAAACCGCTGGATATCACTCGCCTTTCGGCCCTCTGAGAGTTTGAGTCCTCTGAGAGAAACGCCGAGAACGAGTTCGCGCAGGGCTTCAGTCGGGGAACTGAACGAGGGGCCCTACCAACCGGTAGGGCCCTTTTGTTTTACATGGGCCTCGCGATGCGGAAGAGGGCTTTCTCGGCCCTCTACCCCGCCGAGCAAGAGGCCCCCTCTTTTCCGCCGCCAACTGGGCTCTCTGGAGCGCTCTTTCGCCCGTTTCGGGGAGAGAGAAGCCGAGAGTGGTTAACAGTTTTGCTAACCACCTGGGGCAGCCGCTTCTGACAATCCAGGGCTTTCGATGTCGCACCTTCCGGGGTTACGCCATTTCCCTCTTTCAGAATGCCGAAATGGGCCATCTGGTAACCGAGAGAGCGAAATGTGGCGGGCACTTACCGGGTACTCACGATTTCTTCGCTCGGCACAGACTCTCCGAGACGACTCTCAGAGGCTCTCCGGCAAACTTCCCGACTGACACAGTCCCTAGCTCTAGCCACTTTGGCGGCGTCAGCTCGGCAGGAGCATCAGCCGAGGAGACACCTTCCTGACACAGGGGCGGCGTGGCTCTACCGCTGTCGTGGCGGTGCGTTCGCGTTGTCCATGTCCGAGACGATCAGCCACGGCCCACCGGGTGCACGACGCAGGGTTAGGGTGAATTTTCCCGTGTCGTCGGCTCTGTTGCCGTAACCGTATGCGCCGATGATGTAGCCACTTGTATCTTCGGTGGCAAACGCGAGCGCACGCAGCTGCAATGGACCGCCTCCTTGACCCTCATAGGCGGCCCGGATGGCCGCACGACCACGGACAGGCGGGCGATTGCTCTGTAGTACGAACCCATCCTCCGCGAACAGCGAGGCAAGTGCGGCCGCGTCGCCTGCGCGCCATGCACGCTCGTAGTCGCGCAGCACGCGGTCCAACGCAGGTGGCAATGTGACATCGGGAAGTCGTACGGATGCGGCAGGAGCTGAGGTGCTCTGCGCCAGAAGTGGCGCAGTCAACAGCAGCGAGCCGAGGACGACGAACGGAAGGTTATAGCGGCTCATGGACCTCGATCACGGGTGGGTGGTGGGTGTGGCGCCGAATGAGTACTGGAGCGAACACCATAGAACTGGTCTCGAAATTGAGCGAGCAAGTATGGGCGCGGAAGCTGGGGCGCTAATCGACATGAGAGGGATGGACCTCCTCGAAGCTGACCGGTGGATCTGACCGACGAACAGTTGGAGCTGATTGAGCCGCTTCTTCTCGGTGAGCGTCAAGGTAGATGTCGCGTGAAAGGATTCAACCGATGCGCTTCAACTCCTGCACTGCCGGGGTGAGGTTGGGAGAGGGGCCGAGGCGGACGGGGCCCGCGGGCGTCCAGTCGCGCGTGTCGCGGCTCCATCGCTCGGGGTGACGGGCTTTGGCGCGTTGGTACACCTGGCGACGTTGGGCCAGCGGCGCGCCCTCGCGGCCGAAGTGCCTGTCCTCGGGCGTGACGTAGCGGATGGCTCAGTGGCGGTGCTCGGTGTTGTACCAGGCCACGAAGCGCGTCACCCAGCGGCACGCGTCCTCGACGGAGGCGAAGGGGCGCTGAGGGAAGCTGGGGCGGTACTTCAGCGTGCGGAAGAGGGCCTCGGAAAAGGCATTGTCGTCCGAGACGCGGGGCCGGCTGAAGGACGGGGTGACGCCCAGCCACTGCAAGGTGGCCAGCAACGTGGCGCCCTTCATGGGGCCGCCGTTGTCCGAGTGCAGCACCAGCCCCTCGGGACAGCCAGCCTCCTGCCAAGAGCGACGGATGAGGGCCGCTGCATGCTCGGACGACTCCTCTTCGTGCACCGCGAAGCCCATGATTCGTCGGCTGAAGACGTCCACCACGAGGTACAGGTAGAGGAAGCTGCCCTTCACCGGGCCCTTCAGGTAGGTGATGTCCCAGCTCCATACTTGGCGGGGCCCGGTGGCGGTGTGCTCGGCCCGGGGCCTGGGCACAGGAGCCTTGGCGCGGCCGCGGTGGGCCAACTGGCCCGCTGCACGCAGCACCCGGTAGAAGCTCGCCTCGCTGGCCACGTACTCTCCTCTGTCCGCCAGCCGGGGGACAATCTGCTTGGGCGAGGCGTCCCGGAACTCCTCGCTGTTGCCCACCGCCAGGATTCGGCGCCGCTCCACCTCGGACAGCCGGTTGGCCGGCCGGGTATGCGGGCCGCACCGCCTGTCCTCGGACGTCGCGGGCTTCCTCCAGCGCTGAATGGTGCGCGCAGTCACCCCCAGCCGCTCGCAGACAGCCTCCAGGCAACACGCCCTTGGCCAGCGTCTCGTCGCCGAGGGTGAGCGTCACTTCTCGCGCTTCTCGTCCGCTGCGTCGTCCTCGCCGTCCCGGTGCCGCTCGTCCCAGCCCATCGCCTGAAGTTTTTCGAGCACCAGCAGCGCCGCCGCCTCCACCAGCGCTTTCTCCTTGCGGTGCAGTTCCCGCTTGCGCTCCTTGGCGGGTAGCGGCTCCGTCCCGCCCTCTCCCATCCAGCGAGCCGCGTTGCGCCGAGCGCTCGGCCGCGAGGAGGTCAAGCGCCCGGTCAGCTGCCAGGGTGAGGGGGAAGCGCATTCTCTGCTCTGGCAAATGGCCATCGAAGGGTATGAGGAATACCCATGAGTGAAGAGCGCACGCCTGCCGAGCCCGAAGTGATGGAGCCCACGTTCTGGCGGAAGAATGGTTGGTCGGCCCGGGTCATCAAGAACGAGGAGGATGACGGCTGGGCCGTGGAGATCCGCAAGCAGGGAATCGCCGAGCCCGTCCTCATCAGCCCATGGGTGATGGGCCGCGACAAGAAGAACCCCAAGCCTTTCGATGCGCCCGCGTTCGCGACCTTCGTGAAAACGGCCTCGGAGGTCCTCGACCGCTCCGCGCGACAGCGCGACCAGGCCATGACCCGGAAGCTCTCCATCGCCTGGGAGGGCCGCTGGTACGAGGTCCGGCTCGAGTTGGTGGCCGATGAGTATGAGCCCCACGCCCTCCTCTCGGCCATCGACGACGCAGGCGCCACTGTCGCGAAGTATCGCGTGCCGATGAACTTCAAGTTCAACAGAGACGCCGCCAACGCGTGGGTGCAACGCGGCTTCTCCGAGCCGTGACCTGGCTGTCCTCCGTGGGTCTATGATTCGCGAGTCCGCCCAGCCGCACTGAATCCCCGACGAACCTTCGAGTGAGGGCAGCACGCATGTTCAAGGACAGCGCCGCTTCAGGACTCGGGTCCGAGTACCGCCCGCTCGAATCTCCCCAACTCGAGAATCCCCACCCGTTCCTCGCGCGTGCGCGGCGAGAGGCGCCGGTGTTCTTCAGCCCGGCGCTGGGGGCGTGGGTGGTGACCCGCCATGCGGACATCAGCGCCGTGGTCGCCGATACCGAGCGCTTCTCGTCCGCCGAATCCATCACCGTGGGTGCCGCGACGACGCCTCCGGAGGTGGTCGCCGCGCTGATGGACGGCTACCCCCTGGTCCCCAGCCTCGTCGACAATGACCCGCCAGCGCATTCGCGCTTCCGGAGCCTCGTCAGCAAGGCCTTCACCGGGCGGCGCCTCGCGGAGAAAGAGCCCTTCATCCGCGCCCTCGTGGACGCGCTCATCGACTCATTCCGGCAGGAGGGGAAGGCGGACCTGTTCCTCAGGTTCGCCCATCCGCTGTCGGCCAGCATCATCGCGGAGATTCTCGGAATCCCTCGCTCGGACATCCACAGGTTCCGGCGCTGGTCCGACGAGCTGACCACGGTCCTCGCGGCGCATGGCTCCATCGAGCACCAGGTCGCATGCGCGAGAGGCGTCGTCGACTTCCAGCGCTACCTCGCCGAGGCGCTCGAGGAACGAAAGACAGCGCCCCGGGAGGACTTGCTGAGCGACATCGTCACCGGCTCGCGGGGGATGACGCCGCCCATGAGCATGGCGGAGCTTGTGAGCATGCTGATGCAGGTCCACTTCGCGGGGCACGAGACGACCGCGGGCCTCATCGTGGGCGCGGTGGAGCTCCTGCTCGAGCATCCAGAGCAACTGCGAGCCCTTCGGGACGACCCGAGCCTCATCGCTGGCGCGGTCGAGGAGGCGGTGCGGATGACCTCCCCCGTGCATGCCATGTTCCGGACCGCGCTGGAGGCGGTGGAGCTCGGGGGCGTTCCCATTCCCAAGGGAGCCCACATCCGAATCGTCTACGCGTCGGCCAACCGCGACGAGGCCCGGTTCCACGAGCCGGAGCGCTTCGACGTCCGGCGACCCGACGTCAAGAAGCACCTCGCCTTCGGGCAGGGGCTGCATTTCTGCATTGGCGCGCCGCTCGCACGGCTCGAGACGCGCCTCGCGCTGGGGGCCCTGCTCCGGAGTCTCCCGAGGCTCCGGCTCGTGCCAGGGCAGACGCCGGGCTTCTTGAGGAGCGTCACCGTCAGGAGGCACGAGGGCCTCGAGGTCGCCTGGGATGTCCACGCGCCCCAGGCTCGCTGACGACAGCGGTGAAGCGGCACGGCGCCTGGGACCGATAGACGCCCGGCGTCAGCCGAAGACCCCGTGGTTGTAGTTGGATATGTGTCGAGCGCGACAGGCCGTCGCACTCGGAGCGCTCCGCCTCGCGGGCATCGCGCGTCGGCCCCGCGTTCACGTCGGACGGGGCCTGGATACGCAGCGCCCCCCAAGGTCCGCGGCCAGCACACGTGACAAGATTTCGTAGGAGTTCGAGAAGACTTCCGTCAAGTCGAGCGAGCTGGTCAGCGCCGTCATCGCCTCCAAGAGCACCTGCTCTCCCTGACTGGAATCCGGCGGCCCCTTCACGCACATGGCGTTCCTCCACGTCTGGATTCAAGCGCAGGCACGACAGTCAAGGCATCTTCCCAGGTCCGCAAGGCCTGTAAAAATACGCTGAATTCAGCTCTTTCCGGAAGACCATCCCTTGACATATGACAGGCATCGGGCCCGATGACCGACGACACCCTCAGCGCCGAACACGCCCCCTCGTTTGAAAGTGGAACCGGTGCGGCGACGCTCTTCCTTGCCTATACGCGCAACGCGTTCATCGAGGATGAGCGTCATGGGCTTGGCAGCGGCGCGGCGCTCCTGGGGCGTGGCGCCCCCCTCTTCCCCCGCGTCGCCCTGGACGACGCCCGGCTCTCCCGGGGCCATGCGCGCATCGAACACGCCGGGGGGACCTGGTTCGTGGAGGATTTGGGAAGCCACAATGGCACCCATCTCAATGGACGACCGCTCACGGGACGCGCTCCCCTCGCGTGGGGGGATGTCCTGCGCATGGGGGACACGCTGTTTGTCTTCGCCGAGGCCTCCGAGGCCCCCAATGACGAACACCCGGTTGACGGACTGGTGGGCAGGAGCGCCGCGCTGACGCGGCTCCACCGCGACCTCGAGCGGGCGGCGCGGCAGGTGCAATCCGTGCTCATCCTGGGGGAGACCGGGACGGGCAAGGAAGTCGCCGCGCGCGCGCTCCATGAACGAAGCGGCCGAGAGGGGCCCTTCATCGCGCTCAACTGCGGAGGCGTCGCGGAGAGCGTGCTGGACAGCGAGCTGTTCGGGCATGTGCGCGGCGCGTTCACGGGCGCGGCATCCGCCCGGGACGGTCTTCTGCGCGAAGCCCATGGGGGCACGCTGTTCCTGGACGAGCTGGGTGAGATGCCGCCCATGCTCCAGGTCAAACTGCTCCGCGTGCTGGAGACGCGGCGGGTCCGCGCCCTGGGAGGAACGCAGGAGGTCCCCATCGACGTGCGGGTGCTCGCGGCCACGCACCGGGACCTCGTCTCCCAGGTGAATGAGGCCGCCTTCCGCGCGGACCTCTACGCGCGGCTCGTGCAATGGCGCCTCCTGATGCCCCCCCTGCGCGAGCGCCGCGAGGACATCGCGCCCATCGCGCGCCACCTGCTCGGACGCATGAAGGCCGAATCCCGGCCCATCGACGTGAGCCTCGCCGAGGCGCTGCTCCTGCACGACTGGCCGCTCAACGTGCGAGGCCTGCTCAACGTGCTCTCCATCGCGGTCATCGCTTCAGATGGCGGGCCGTTGAAGTGGGGGGTGCAGGTGGAGCATGAGCTGGAGGCGGAGCGGCGGATGCGGACAGCCCGGCCCTCCACGCAGCCGTCAGTGGCGGAGGTCTCCTCCCAGCCTCCTGCTCCACGTTCGGCGCGCGCCGTCGATTCCACCCCCCAGGAGTTGGAGACCCACCTGCGCGCGCACCAGGGGAAGGTCGCCGAAGTGGCCCGGCACCTCGGGTGCTCGCGGCAGCAGGTGTATCGGTGGATCGAGGACTTCGGACTCGAACTGGACCATTACCGCGCGCCCCCGCCGCGCCTCAGCTGAGACTTCCCAGAGGGTCCCATGCGTTCTCTCCTCCCCCTGACGATGATGGCCTGGATGGCGACGCTGAGCGCCAGGGACTGCGTTCCGCCCATGGCCTTCGAGCCGCGGGCCCAGGAGTCCCGCGAGGCCCCGCTCCTCCAGCCCGATCACGTCAATCCTCAGGCACCCAGCCTTACCGGGTGGACTGGCGTCGATGGCGGCAGTGTCTTCTTCCAGAGACAGTTCGACGGAGGCGCCGGCGTCTGGGTGGGAAGCGATGGCAGGGCCTATCAAATCCGCGAGAGCCCCCCCGCGGACCCGTGCCTGCCCGCGCTCCTGAAAGACGCGGGCGCCCAGCTCAAGCTCTATACCGTCACCGATGTCGTCCTGAACCGCAACGTCTGCGCAGGCCAGGGCTACGTCACGCGGAACCCCCAGGAATGCTCACCGCCCACGAGCCACTTCTATGAAGGGAAGGCGGTCGTCATTCCCGGCTGCTGGATGCCGGATGGAGGCTTCAACGACGGAGGCGGCGACACGCCCTGCTTCACGGCGAGCTGCACGACGGGCGCGGTCGGCGTCTGCGCGCACTGGGGCTACCTCCCCAACCAGAAGTGGGATGGCGGGCCCCCGCTCGCGCGGCTGTTCCAGGCGTGTGTGCGGGCCGCGCGCGCCGACTACAACGGCGACGGAGAGCCCTTCACCTGCCAGGGCACCTACGTCGACTTCGTCGATGGTTATGGCATCCAGACCCAGGACACCTTCTCCGGAGGGCTTCCGCCGTTGCTCTTCGAGGCCGCCTGGAATGAGCACGGCGCCCTGCCCTTCGGCGTGACGCCGCACGGGGAGCGCTGCGTGCGGCCGCGTTACGCCCCCACCCTCCTCTCGAAAATCCGAGGGGCGCCAGGAGCCCCGGTGAGGGCCAGCTACGACTGCCGCCAACCCGGTGACGCGGGCACCCCCTTGAAGGATTACTTCGACGGGGGCGTGCCCTTCCTGCTGCTGACCCAGACCTGGAAGAACGAGTACTGCGTCACGGACGCTGGACCGGGTGGCGAGCTCCGCACCCAGTGCCCCGTGTGCACTGGGGAGCCCCTGGGGCCAAGGACCTGTCATGGGGGGAGCTGCGTGTCCCCTCCGTTGCCTTGAGCGCCCCCACGCCAGAGGGTTGGGAGCCGCCCCCGGCCTTCGACGAGTACCGCCTCATCCGCCTGCTGGGCCAAGGGGGGATGGGCCGCGTCTACCTGGCCGAGGACACGGCGCTCCAGCGGCGAGTCGCCATCAAGTTCATCGGCGCGGAGCAGTCCGGGCCGGGCCAGCGGGACCGGCTCTTCGCCGAGGCCCGGGCGCTCGCCCGCCTCCGCCACCCGAACGTGGTGACGGTGTACCGGGTCTCGGAAGTGGGCGCCCAGCCCTATCTGGTGCAGGAGTTCCTCCCCGGCGTCTCCCTGCGGGACCTGGACACGCCGCTCCCGCCGGAACGGGTCCTGGCCATCGCGCTGGGTCTGGGACGGGGACTGGCCGCCGCGCACCGCGCACATGTGCTCCACCGCGACATCAAACCGGACAACGTCATGGTGCTCCCGGAGGGCGAGGTGAAGCTCGTCGACTTCGGGCTCGCGCTCTCCTGGGCGGCGGAGCAGGCGGACGCCTCGGCCAGGGCCACCGTCCCCATCGCCGGCACCCGTGGGTACATGGCGCCGGAGGCGCTGCGTGGCGAACCGCCCGGCCCCCGGGGAGATGTCTATGGGTTGGGAATGGTGCTTCACGAGCTGCTGGAGGGCCATCGCCCCTTCGACACACCCACCGCGAGCGGCGCGGTGGACGAACCGAGGACGCCAGAAGCGCGTCCTCCCCGTCTGGAAACCTCCGGAAGCGGGCTCGGCGTCCGCCTGCGCGCCGTCATCCTCCGGTGTCTCGAATACGATCCGGCGCGGCGCTTCGCCTCCGCCGACGCGCTGTGCGCGGAGCTCGAGCGCCTGAACGAGGACAGCGATGCGGCGCCGGTTCCTCCCGGCAATCCCTATCGCGGGCTGCGGGCCTTCGACGCGGAGCACCGGGCCGTCTTCTTCGGACGTGGCGCGGAGGTCCGCGCCATCCATGAGCGGCTTCGCGCCCAGGCGCTGGTGCTCGTCGCGGGGGACTCGGGCGTGGGCAAGTCCTCGTTGTGCCGGGCGGGCGTGTCGCCGCTCGTCATGCTCGCGGGGCTCGACGACGGCTGTGCGTACACCGTGCTGTCGCTCATGCCCGGGCGCCGGCCCTTCACGGCGTTGGTCGCCGCGGTGGCGGGACGGCTCGGGCTGTCCGAGGAGACACTGGCGGCCCAGGTGCGGCAAGAGCCCGCGGCGATGGCCCGGACGCTGCGCGCCGCCGGGCCCACGCGAGGCACCCTGCTGTTCATCGATCAGCTCGAGGAGCTGTTCACCCAGAGCGAGTCGGACGAAGCAGCCGCCTTCACGCAGGTGCTCGGGCACCTGGCCATCCTGGCCCCAGGTGTGCGCACGCTGGCCACGGTGCGAGGCGACTTTTTCACCCGGCTGGCGGCGCTGCCAGGGCTGGAGGATGAAGTGGCGCGCGCCCTCTTCCTCATCAAGCCGCTGGGCCCGGAAGGGACGCGCGAGGCCGTGGTCGGTCCGGCGCGCGTGACAGGCGTCGCGTTCGAGACAGAGGCCCTGGTGGACACGCTCGTGGCGTCCTCCGCCCACGCTCCGGGAGGACTGCCGCTCCTCCAGTTCACGCTCGCCGAGCTGTGGGATACCCGCGACCGGGCGAACCAGCGCATCCGAGAGGCGTCGCTGGAGGCGCTCGGGGGCGTGGCCGGGGCCCTGGGTCGTCACGCGGACGGAGCGCTGGCGGCGCTGGCACCCGAGGCGCGCCGGGCGGCTCGCGACCTGCTTTTGCGCCTCATCAGCCCGGAAGGCGCCCGGGTCCGACGGACCACCGGGGAGCTGGGTGCCGAGACCTCCGCGAACCGCATCGCGCTGGAGGCCCTGGTCCGGGCGCGGCTCGTCGTGGTGAGGCAGGACGGTGAGGCGCACGTCCACGAGGTGGCGCACGAGGCGCTGCTCGAGGGTTGGTCCACCCTGCGCGGATGGCTCGAAGCGGCCCGGCAGGAGCGGCAGGTGCTCGAACGGGTGAGGCTCGCCGCGGCAGGATGGGAGCGCGCGGACCGCGCCACCTCGGCGCTGTGGAGCCGGCGTGAACTCGACGCGGTGACCGCGGCGGGCGAGCTCGCGCTGACGCGGCAAGAAGTGGCTTTCCTCAAGGCCTCGCGGAGGGCGCTCCGGCGCACCTTCGCGCGGCGCCTGGGGCTGGTGCTGGCCCTGCCCCTCACCGCGCTGGTGGCGGGGGGCGCGGCTTGGATGAAGGGCCGCCACGCGCTGGAGCGCACCGTGCAGGAGCACCTGGATGAAGCCCGGGTGTCTCTCACCGAAGCCCGCGCCCACCATGCCGAAGCGAAGGCAGCGCGCGCGGACACCTTCCAACGCTTGGACGCGCGCGGGGAGCGCGTCCTCACCGGCGCGCTGGCCAAGGCAGACGCAGGGGAACCCGAGGAGGCCTGGACCCAGGCACGAACGAGCGATGGCCACGCGGACGAGGCCTACCAGCGCGCCACGCAGGCACTCGACACCGCCCTGCTGCTGGACGGCTCGCGGAGGGAGGCCCGCGGACTCCTCGCGGAGGTCCTGACCGGGCGCATGGAGTTGGCGGAGTGGTTCTTCCGTCCCGGACAGCGGCGCGAAGCCCTGCGCAGGCTGGCGAGCCTCGATGACGACGGTGACGGGCGACGCAGGCGCCTCGCTCCGCCGGTCCTGGAGCTCGCCACGGAGCCCCCGGGTGTGGAGGTGCTGCTTCAGCGTGACACAGGCATGCCCGGAGCACCCAGACTGTCCGAAGGCATCTCCCTGGGCCCGACGCCCATCGCGTCGCATGCACTCGATACGGGCCCGGGGTCCTATGTCCTCACCTTCCAGGCACCGGGCCTGACGCGCGCCGTCCTGCCGGTGGTGTTGTCATCGGGAGAGCGCCTCCAGGCGCGCATCCCCCTGCCGCGGTCGGCCGACATCCCGGAGGGCTTCGTCTACATCCCGCCGGGCCGTTTCCTCTTTGGCAGCAGCGACGACGAAGCCCTGCGACGCGAATTCCTCCAGGCGCCCCCGCTCCGGCCGGTGATGACCGAGGGTTACCTCATCGCCCGCCATGAGGTGACGTTCGCCGAGTGGCTCGCGTTCCTCGATGCATTGCCACCGGACGAGCAGCGGCGACGGACGCCCGGCGTGAGGTCCACGGCCGGCGCCCTGGCGCTCACTCGGGAGGAGACGGGCTGGCGGCTCATGCTCCAGCCCACGCAGCATCCCCTCTCCGCGCGCAGCGGCGAGCCCATCCACTACCCAGGCCGCACGCACAGGGCCGTGCAGGACTGGTCGCGGTTTCCCGTCTCGGCCATCTCGCTGGAGGACGCGCGGGCGTACCTCGCGTGGCTGGACCGCTCCGGGCGCGTTCCGGGAGCCCGGCTGTGTTCCGAATACGAATGGGAGCGCGCGGCACGTGGCGCGGACGCCCGCCTGTTTCCCATGGGCGACCTGCTCGCGCCGGACGACGCGAACTTCGATGAGACCTATGGCCGCCAACCGCTGGGCTTCGGTCCAGACGAGGTGGGTGCCCACCCTGCTTCCGCCAGCCCCTTCGGGGTGATGGACCTGGCCGGCAACGCCATCGAATGGGTGCAATCGGTCCGCGCGCCCGGAGAGGCAGTGGCCCGCGGAGGGTCCTGGTACTACGACCGCATCTCCAACCGCTCCAACACGCGAATGCCCAACGAGCCCTGGCTGAGGGACATCCGCGTTGGCCTCCGCGTCTGCGCGCCCGACACGGGTTCGCGTCACGCCCCGTGATGTGACTGGAGCCGTTCGCGTCCGGACATGTCCGGACATGTCCAGGACAGGCGCCCGCACACGAGCGCGCCACCACCGCCCCTGCGGACACCACCTCCGTGCGGGCTGGCACAACGCGTGCTCAAGGGAAGGTCCGAGCCCACGCAGGGCTCCTCGACCCCCAGAGAGGTTTCACTCATGCAGCAGAGCAAGCTCTTCGGCCTCCTCTTCGTCCTTCCGATGCTGATGCTCAGCACCTCCGCCCACGCCTTCAACATCAATGGGACGTACAAGTCCGAGAACGGTGAGTTCGTCCTGACGATCACCCACTCCAGCGATTACGACGGCTCCTTCAGCGGGACCTACGACACCCACTTCACGCCAGTCGGCCCGTTGAGCATCCCCGTCTCTGGGACCTTCCATTTCGTCAACAACCCCGACGGGAGCCTGGTGCCGCTCGCCCTCAATTTCTCCGCGGCGACGCGGCCTGCTGACTGGTCCTATGTGCTGGTGGACTCCTGGTCGGGCATTCTCACGCAGCCCGGCGTCATCTCCGCGACGGGCGTGAGGTCCTACCTGCCCGCGGGAGGCACGGGCGTACTGTCGAGCCTCGGAACCCATACGTTGCAGTAACGCTTCAAGTCTGCCCACCACAGCCCCCTGGGATTGAAGCCATGCGCTGTGGGTGGGCAGCTGGGGTCCTCACGATTTTGTCGCGTGGCGCAGACGCGCCAAGACCGCCTCAAAATGTCTCGGTCATGTGAGCCAAGTCCAGTCGGTGTTGTCCAGGAGCGGAGTCCGTTCCCGACGGCGGCGGGCGGAGACCTCTTCGCGCCAGGCTTCCCGCTACGCCAACGTGAGTGAGACAGTTCGTCCCGGCAGTTTAGTGTGTAGACGGCGAGAAGTGCGCGTCGTAGGTGCTTTCGCTGCGAATGATCGGTTGCTCCCCCCGGGCCGAGCCTCCTCCGCCTTCGTGGCATGAGGACGCTTTCTCACTTTGGGCCGTGGTGGTTCATAGGCCGCGCCAATCAACACGAGGCGGCGCCCCTCCGTTCAGAACGGAGCCCCCTCGGTCTGTACTTCGAGCGCTTGACTGTTGATCGTCGTGATGAGCCGGCGGATGGCATCGTTGCGATGAGCCGGGGGCATGATGCCGAGCGATTCACGGAACGCTTGCGCATCCTCTACGGTCCAGCGACGTGCGCGGATCGCAGCGTCGATCAGACGGTGTATCTCCTGGACCGCGGAGAGGCTCTGGGGGGACGCTTCCTCTGGAGCTTCGGCCGCGTCGGCACGGGCGGAAGCATGACTCGGGGGCAGAGCCTCACGGAGTGCCAGGGCGAGCTCGGCTCGAAGCAGGGCAACATCCACGCTGGCGGGGGGTGGCGGCGGGCCGCAGGGCGCGTTGGAGGGTAGCGCCGTTTGCTTCACCAGGGATTCGAGCATCCCACTTTGATGTTCGAGCTCCTGGAGGACCTGAGCGTTCGCATCTGGCGCCGCGTGCCAGCCCGCGAGGAACGCGGCAAGGGGCCCGGTGACGAGGAAGATGAGCCACGGCTTGGAGAGGATGGGCATGTCTGGGCATACTCGGGCGCTAATGACGAACTGCTGCGTTCCCCAAAGGCACGTGTGCGCGACGTGCCTCCGGAGGCGCAACTCACAGCTGCTTGGGTGCGTAAGCTGACGCGTTTTCCACATACAGTGACGTACACCGACCCAAGGCGTTCCATCTGAACAAGATGTAGGAGTCGCCATTGATGGCGCGTGCGGTGGTCACGAGGTACGGGTCATCCGATGTGCAGGAACCATATGTGTTGAGGCTGTGCGCGAAGCAGGTCAGTAACGGCGCGCTGCCCGCATAGGTCGTGATGCTGCAGCCAATGCGTTGCACTGCGTCCGGGCTGTTTCGAGCACTGCCAAGGGGGCCCGAGGCGTGTTCACTCGTCACTTGGACGGGTTTGTTAACCTTTTCGCCTGCTCCCGCCACCGCCCCAAGCAGCGACGTCAGGGCCATAGCCATCCACTTCGTGCCGCGCTTCATCAAGGTGTTCCTCCTGGCGTCAAGGAATGTCACTCCAAGGGCATGATGTCCTTTACGGTGTGTGGAAGGCAATGCTCGTAGGACGCGACGCTCGGGTGCCCCGGATACCGAGGTCCGGGCTCGCCCGGCTTTGGGGCCCTGGATGTTGGAAACACTTGGAAATACCTGTACTTTGGGTTGGCGGCCGAGGCTGAGGCGGGGACACTTGGCCAACCCTCCCAAGGAGCAACACTGCATGTGGGACTTCCGGCGGACGACATGAGGCACGGCATGTCGTGGCGAGGTCGACCCCAGGGATGCGCGCATCGCGGAACTCGGGCGCCCGGTCGAGGAGCCGGCCGAGCGCCTCAGTGTTGAGTATCCGACACCCCGGACCCAAGAGCCTGAAGGCGTCGGCTATTCAGCCTCTGGGCAGCCCCAAAGGGCTCGGGATAGGAAACTTCCGCACTGAGGAGAACGGTGAGCGTCAAGGTAGATGTCGCGTGAAAGGATTCAACCGATGCGCTCCAATTCCAGTTCCATACCCTGCTGGGCATGGCGCAGGAGCGGAGAGATGAGCGACTGAAGGAGAAGCTGGTACGTGCTAGTACTACCCGGTCACATGCGTGACGGCCCCCGAGGAGGTGCGCGGGCGTTGATGTGGCGCAGGCAGAGTGGGCAGTGGCCTATGCGGCGCAGTAGCAGGTGCTGAAGGCGGCGGCGCACCTCGGGCAGTGTCCAGCGCGTTCTCCTCCGGGGGGAAAAGCGCCCGGCAGAGCGCGAGGAATCCGTGGGCGACCATGCAGAGGGTGGCATGGTGGTGGAAGCCTCGCCACCCTCGCCCCTCGAAGTGTTCAAGCCCCACCTCTCCTTTGAATTCCTGGTAGTCGCGCTCCACTCTCCAGCGCAGCTTGGCCAAGCGAATCAACTTCTTGAGCCTCGTGTTCGCGGGCAGCGAGCAGAGCGAGTACTTCGTCGGAGCCTTCTCCTCCTGGGGCCACTCGATGAGCAGCCACACCTCTTCACTCGGGGGAGCTCGCTGGACGTGCCGCTCCGCCATCCGCACGCGCACGGCAGCGAATCGGGAGGACTGCTCGCCCCGACTGCCCTCGCGCCAAGAGACTGTCTAAAATTCCTCTTTGGGAAGTTGAAGCGCCAACTCCTCAATGGTCCAAGGCTGCACGCCCTCGGCCACGTAGCCCGTGCGCGGGCGCCCGCTTTGGCCCGGTTCCCTCTCGGGCTGATGCGGCTTTGCGCCGGGCGGCCACACCTTGCGCGTGCCCTGCACGCCCATCAGGTAGTGCAGGCCGCGCTCGCGCACGCCGTCGCGGAACTCCCGCGCATCGCCGTACCCGGCATCAGCCAAGACGAGGTGCCGGCGCACACCCCACGCCAACGCGTCATCCAATTGGCTCAGCGCTATCTGCCACTTCCTCTGAAACTTCACTCCAGACGGGACACCCGCGGCCTTGCAGCGCTTCCCGCGGCGCGTCCACTCCTCAGGCAGGTACAGCTGCATGGCGAGGCAACCGCTGCCCTTCTCTCCCGCGACATGCAGGCTGACGGCCACCTGGCAGTTCTCCGTCCGCCCCAGGGTGCCCGAATACTGGCGGGCCACGCCCAGTGAATGAACGCCCTTCTTCGGGAAGCCCGTGTCGTCAATGACGAGGGCCTCCAGGCCTGGCAACTCGTGCTCGAGTTGCCGGGCCAAGCGCCGTCGCATTTCAGAGTCGTCCCAAGCCGCGCCGGACACGCACTGCTGAAGCCGCTGGCGCATGGCTTCTGTCTGCTCGGGTGCTTCGACGAGCCGGGCCGCCATGGGCTCGATGCTTTTGCGTTCTCCGTCGAGCAGCAGTCCAGTGAGGTATCCGCCGAGGGCACGACGTCTCTCAGTCCGGCCCATTCCCTCCGTCATCGAGCCCAGGAACTCGCTCAGCTCCCGGTCAAGCTTGCGTAACTGGGTGGGCGTCATGCTCCGTCAAGACGGGGCGTCCGCGCCCGATTCATCTGACCGGGTAGTACCAGGAGCGCCCTGGCATATTCGGCTCAAGCGTACGAGCGGTTCTGGAGCAACCTGGCAGGAACGACCACCTGCAAGATCAAGACGTTGCCAGAAATGAGAAGAGGAGCTGATGGAAAATCCCCATCAACCCCCCCTCTGTTGATCTGAAACGAGGAACGCCCAGACTCAACAGCGGGCGTCAAAACGACTGACTACTAGCGCGCCTTCGGGCCGCCGCGAACGTGGATCTTGATCTTCATGTCGAGCCTCCTTTCTTCGAATTGAACGCTACGTGTACTCGAAACAGGATGTCAAATCGAACCAGTGATTAATGTGCAACGCATTGCGGCGATACGGACGAAGTCCCGCGGCGCATCGAGGTGCCCGTGTTCAGACAAGGGGAGCGTGAATCACAAAGCAGTGGCCGAGGTGTTGACAGGGCGCGACCATTAAGGCGACTTTTGTTCGCGGACCATGGCATATCCCTTCGAGCGGACCCTTCGTTCCCTGAACTACGAGTCGGACACGCGCCTCGTGTTCGTCGCTCTGATGGTGTTGTGCGCCGGCGGGCTCATCGCCTGGTCGCTGTTCGCCAAGGTCCCGCTCGTCAAGGCCAGCTCACAGGCCCGGATCGAGCCACACAACGCCGTCCATCGCATCGAGCCGCCCAGCGCGGGCAGGGTCGTGCTCTCGCGGCTCAAACTCGACCAGGAGGTCAAGGAAGGCGACCTTCTCATCGAGTTCGACACACGGGCCGAGCGCCTCGAGCTCGAGCGGAGCAAGGCGACGCTCGCCGCGACCGAGAAGGAGCTCGCCATCATCCGCCAGCAGATCGCCAACAAGCACGAAGAGGCGGCTTTGACGGCACGGGTGGACGAGGTCGCGGTCAAGGAGGCGCTGGAGAGGGAGCAGGAGCTCGCGCCCAGGCACCGGCTCGCGGTGGAGCGCGCGCAGCTGGCCCTCAATAGCCCGACGGGCGCGGTCTCGGAGATGGAGAAGCTCGAGCGCACGACCGATGTCGACGCGCTCCGCTTCGCGCAGACGGCGCAGGGCCTGGCGCTCATCCGACTGCGGCGCGAGCAGAACGTGCGCCGTCAAGCCCTCGCCGCGCAGCTGCTGGAATTCGAGCGCGAGGAGCTGGGCGCCGAGGGGCGGATCCGGGAGCTCCAGGGCACCATCGACCGCCTTGAGTACCAGATCGAGCAGAAGCTGTATCGGGCGCCGGCCACGGGCCACCTGGTCGACGTGGCGGAGCTCGGCGCGGGAGCGTTCATCGCCGACGGGCAGCGGGTCGGCACCATCCTCGCGAGCGATGCCGAGGTGCGGGTGCGCGCCCGTTTCCCGAAGGAGATCGTCGGATTGATCCATCCCGGTCAAACGGCGCGCCTCAAGCTCGACGGCTACCCGACGACCATCTACGGGACGGTCCCCGCCAGCGTGACGGCCGTCGGGACCGAGCCCGGCCAGACGGCCACGCCCGAGGCCATCCCTGGTACGGTGCGCGTCGAGCTCAAGTTCGCGCCGCCGGACGATCCGCGCATCCAGCTGCGCCACGGCATGACCCTGGCGGTGGAGGTCGAGGTCGCGCGGGCATCGCCTGTCGCGCTGCTGATGCGGGCGGTCGGCGAATGGAATCCGCAGCCTGAAGAACGGCCCACGACTGTGTTCCGGCCCGAAGAAGTGGCCCGCTGACCATGACTCCTCCCAGGCGCCGACGCTCAATCATTCCCGAGGTGATCCAGATCTCGGCGACGGACTGCGGCCCCGCTTCACTCAAGAGCCTGTTCGCGGGGATGGGCGCCGAGCTCAACTATCGCGTCCTTCGCGAAGTGTGTCAGACGGACGTCGATGGCACCTCGATCGTCACCTTGGATGAAGTCGCGAACCAGCTCGGGCTCGACGCCGAGCAGGTGATGCTTCCGCTCGATCACGTGGTGGTCCCCGAAGCCAAGGCGCTTCCCGCCATCATCGTCACGCTCAGCGCGGGAGGGCGGCCGCACTTCGTGGTGCTGTGGAATCGCGTCGGCCCGTTCATCCAGGTCATGGACCCGGCGGCGGGCCGTCACTGGACCCGGATTTCGACGCTGCTGAGCCACCTGTACCAGCACACCACGTCCGTTCCGGCGACCGGCTGGCGCGAATGGGCCGGGTCCGAGGAGGCGGTCGCGACGTTCGAGCGCCGCCTGCTGAACCTGGGTGCGACGCAGGCGCGGGCGCTGGTTGCCGGGGCGCTCGAGGACCCCGGGTATCTGTCAATCGCCAGGCTCGACGCCGCGTGCCGGGCGTCCGAAGCGATGATTCGCGCGGGCGCCGTCCGGCGAGGCCGGACGGCGGCGGGGCTGCTGCAATCCATGATTGCGAAGGACGACTCCGGCGCAGTGCCCATTCCCGCTGCCTATTGGTCCGTTCGCCCCAACCCGGAGGTGGAGGGCGAGCTGTCGATGACCGGCGCGGTGCTGATGCGGGTTCGCGGTTGGCGCGAGGCTTCGCGCGCAGGCGAAGACGCGCCGAGAGCCGTGCTCGCGAGCGACCTGGCGACGGAGCTCGTCGCCAGGCAGGTGAGCCCGGCGCGAACGCTGCTCCGCCTGCGAGGCGAAGATTCGTGGGTCGTTCCGGGCCTGATTGCGGTGGGCCTGGTGTTCGCCACCTTCGGGCGGATCCTGCAAGCGCTGATGCTCCGTGGCGTGCTCGACCTGGGGCGCGACCTCGGCACGTTCGCGCAGCGTGCGACGGGCATGGCCGCTCTCGCGGGCGTCGCGCTCTGCTTCATGCTCATCCAAATCCCCGTTTCATTGGGATTGCTCGGCATCGGCCGCCGGCTCGAGGTGCGGCTGCGGAAGGCGTATTTCGAGAAGCTCCCCGAAATGGAGGACCGCTATTTCCAGAGCCGGCTCGCCTCCGACATGGCGTCTCGCACGCACAACATCCAGGCGATGCGGTCGCTGCCGGCCCTGCTCGCGCAGGCCTTGGTCCTGTCGCTCGAAGTCACGAGCATCACTGCCGCGCTCATCTGGGCCGCGCCGCACGCATGGCACATCGTGCTCGCGCTCGCGGCGGTCACGCTGCTCGTGCCCCTGGTCGCGCAGAAGCTGCTCTTCGAGCCCGACCTGCGCGTGCAGATGCACGCAGGCGCGCTCAGCGGATTCACCCTGAACGCGCTCGTCGGGCTCACGCCGATCCGGATCCACGGCGCCGAGCGGTCGCTGCGCCGCGCGCAGGAGACCTTGCTCGTCAGCTGGAGCAAGGCGCGCTATTGGCTCCAGACGCTGTCGGTCGGGTTCGAAGGCGGGCTGATGCTGGTGAGCTACGGCCTTGTCATGCTGCTCGTCTATTCGTACCTCGCGGGCACCGATCGGGCTTCGCTGGTGTTGTTGGTCGTCTATTGGGCGCTGCGGTTCCCCATCCTCGGCCAGCGGCTGATGCTGCTGAGCCGCGCGTTCCCGAATGCGATGAACCGGGTTCGCCGGCTCCTCGACGTCATCGGCGACATCAAGGATCCGCAGGCCCGGCCCGAGGCGCCAGTGCGGGAGCCTGTCGCGCCCGCGGACGCCGCGAGCGGCGTTTCGATCGTGATGGAGAAGGTCCGCGTGAAAGGCGGCGGTCACACCATCCTCGACAAGGTTTCCTTGAACATCGCCCCCGGCGAGCACGTGGCCGTGGTCGGTGTCTCCGGAGCAGGCAAGTCGACGCTGGTCGGCCTCTTGCTCGGCTGGCTCCGGCCGGCGCGCGGCGAAATCAAGGTCGACGGGCAGGTGCTCGATCAGGCCGCTGTCGAGCGGCTGCGCCGCACCACGGCCTGGGTGGATCCGGCGATCAGTCTCTGGAACCAGAGCCTCATCGACAACCTCCGGTATGGCAACGACGGCGCACAAGGCTGGTCACTGTCGGGGGCGCTCAAGGGCGCCGAGATGCTCGACATCCTCGAAGCGCTTCCAGACGGGCTTCAGACGTCGTTGGGCGAAGGCGGAGGGCTGGTCTCGGGCGGCCAAGGTCAGCGCGTGCGCCTGGCGCGCGCGATGCTTCGCTCCGGCGTGCGCCTGGCCATCCTCGACGAGCCCTTTCGCGGTCTCGATCGCGACCGGCGCGCGCGGCTCCTCACCGAGTCCCGGCGGCTCTGGGCAGACATCACGCTCCTCTGTGTCACCCACGACGTCGAGCACACCCAGGAGTTCGATCGCGTGCTCGTGATAGAGAACGGTCGGATCCTCGAAAACGGGCCGCCGAAGGAGCTGCTCGCGAACAAAGAGTCGCGGTACGCCGTGCTCCTTCGCGCCGACCAGGAGAATCGCACGCTGCTCTGGGGCGGTGGGCGCTGGCGCCATTGGTGGCTTTCGGACGGCCAGCTGGTGGAGAGGCCAGCGCCGAAGCCGGTGGAGCCGCCGGTCGCGGAGCCCGTCGCAGGCGAGATGGAGCTGGCGGGATGACGCGCTCGCACTCCGACTTGTTGTGGCCGGTCGAGCGACTGCCCGACGCGCTGGAGCA
The DNA here is from genome assembly GCF_013372585.1 of Myxococcus sp. AM010. NCBI lineage: Bacteria > Pseudomonadati > Myxococcota > Myxococcia > Myxococcales > Myxococcaceae > Myxococcus > Myxococcus sp. AM010. The sequence goes on along the minus strand of NZ_JABXEO010000009.1, from coordinate 128,914 downwards.
GCTGGCGCAGCGGCAAGGCTATGGCAGGGCTGCGGGCGAGATCGCTCCGCCCGCGGCGGCCGTCGAGCCGAGCCGGGTCTGGATGTTCGCGCTCGGAGATCGACTCGGCGTGGAGCTCGAGCCGATCACGCCGCTCTACCACGAGCTGCCCGACGTCCTCGCACGCGCCGCGCCCTGCATCCTCCAGGTCCGGCGAGACGGCGTCCCGTCCTATCTGGTGCTGCTGGGTACGCGGCGCGGGAAGCTGCGCCTGCTCGCGCGCGACGCCACGGTGGTTTCGGTCCAGACGAAGAGCGCGATCGCGCTCCTGCGCGAAGAGCAGGAAGCCACCGTCGCCGAGGTGGACCAGCTGCTTGGCGGCGTGGAGATGTCGCCCCGTGCGCGCGAGCACGCCCGCTCACAGATGCTGCTGCAGCGGCTCGGCCAGGCGCAGCTGCGCACCGGCTGGATCATGCGCCCCAGGCGCACTGCGAACCGGCGGACGCTGCTCGGCGACATCCCGTCGCTCGTCGCCGGCATCCTCGTGAGCCACACGCTCCTCTCGCTGGTGCTGGCTGGCTCGTTCTGGTTGCTCGGTCGCGCCGCGCTCCAGGCCCACCTCGAGACCGGCTGGTTCCTGGGGTGGATCGCCGTGATCGCGTGCTCGATTCCGCTACGCATGCTCGAGGTGTGGTGGCAGGGCGTGTTCTCGATCCGGCTCGGAACGCTGCTGAAGCAGCAGCTCCTTGCGGGAACCCTCAAGCTGACCCCCGACGAGGTGCGGCTCGACGGCATCGGCCGCCATTTCGGCCGCGTCGCCGAGGCCGAGGTCGTCGAGCAGCTTGCGGTCGGCGGCGCCCTGCTCGCGGTGTTGTCGCTCGTCGACTTGATCCTGGCGGGCGTCATCCTCGTGCTCGGGGCGGGAGGGTGGCCCCAGGCGATGGTGCTCGTCCTGTGGGTCGTGGTCGCGTTCGTCCTCGCGCGCCGCCACTACGGCGTCCAGCGGGCGTGGTCGAGCGCGCGCGTCGAGATCACCCACGACCTGCTCGAGCGCATGCTCGGCCATCGAACGCGGCTGGCGCAGCTTCCACTCGAGCGCTGGCATGATGGCGAAGACGTCCGCTTGAGCTCCTACTCCGAGATCTCGAAGGTCATGGATCGCCGGACCATGCAGCTGACCGCGCTCCTGCGCGACGGCTGGTTGGTGCTCGCCCTGCTGACCTTGCTGCCGGCGTTCAGCAGCGGTACGGCCAATGCCAGCGCGCTGGCGGTGTCCGTGGGCGGCATCTTGCTCGCGCTGCGAGCCTTCGACGAGGTCGCCGTCTACTTCCAGCAGGTCTCCCAGGCGGCGGTGTCGTTCGAGCAGATCCGCGACTTGCTGCTCGCGGTGGGCCGCCCCGAGCTCGAGTCGAAAGTCCCTCTCGAAATGGAGGGAGGCAAGCCCACCGACGCCGCAGACGGAGCCCTCATCGAGGCGCGGGGCGTGACCTTCCGGCACGATGCGCGCACCCGGCCGGTGCTCGAGAACTGCTCGTTCCAGATCGCGCAGGGCGACCGCATCCTGCTGGAGGGCCCATCGGGCGGTGGCAAGTCGACGCTGGTGTCGCTGCTCACGGGCCTGAGGACGCCGCAGGGCGGTGTGATGCTGCTGCACGCGTTGGACCGCGCGACGTTCGGCTCCTCGGGCTGGCGCAAGCGCATCACCGCCGCGCCGCAGTTCCACGAGAACCACGTCCTGTCCGGCAGCTTCGCGTACAATCTCCTGCTCGGGCGCGAGTGGCCGACCTCGCCCGAGCTGCGGACCAAGGCCGCCGCGCTGTGCAAGGAGCTCGGGCTGGACGAGCTTGTCGCCAAGATGCCCGCCGGCCTCGAGGAGATGATCGGCGAGACCGGCTGGCAACTCTCCCACGGAGAGAAGAGCCGGCTCTACATCGCGCGCACGCTGCTGCAGGGGGTCGAGCTGGTCATCCTCGACGAGAGCTTCGCCTCCCTCGATCCCGAGACCATGCGGGTCGCGCAGCGCTGCGTCCTCAACCACGCGAAAGCCCTCGTGGTCGTCAGCCACCCATGAGACTTCGATTTACGCTCGCCCTCCTCGTGATGACCTGCTCCGGTTGCGAGCTGATCCGTCCCGTCGTCGTCAACCCGCCTCCGACGCCGAGCAGCTACTCGACCGCCGTCGAACCGCGCACCGAGCCGCCCCAACCGTCCAGCGCACCCGAGGGCGGGGTTCCAAGCCCGCAGCCGTCGAAGGAGGGCGTGCCCGCGCAGCCTGCCGAGCGCGTCACCCAGGACGCAGTCTGGTGGTCGGCGTTCGCCGATCCGGCGCTCGACACGGCCATCCAGGAGTGCTTCAGCGACAACCTGGTCCTGCGCGAAGTGCGGGAGCTGATCTACGAGAACCAGCTCGACCCCAACGTGCCGCAAGGTTGGTGGTACCCGCTCCAGGTCGGCATCCTGAACCCGGCGGGGCTGAGGCATGTCGTCGCCAACGCCAACCTTCCGCCCGCGCCGCCAACCCGGGCCGAGTACGACGTCGCCACCGTCGGTTTCGGCGTGGCCTACCAGGTCGACCTGTTTGGAGCCCTCGGTGCGCAGCGGCGCGCGGGATTGAACTTCGCCGAGCAGCAGCGGCAGCTCACCGAGGGCCGCGTCCAGGACCTCGCGGTGCGGATCACCCAGGTCTGGTTCGACATCCTCGAGGCCCGCGCGCTTCGGGACCTCACGCTGCGGCAGATCGACTACAACAAGGAGCTGCTCCGGCTGATTCGAGCGCGGTTCGAGCAGCACCTCACGCCCCGGCTCGTGGTGCTGCAGCAGGAGCAGTTGCTGGTGAACCTCGAATCGCAGGTGCCGCTGATCGCCACCCGGAACGCGCTCTTGAATTCGGAGCTGAAGGCGCTGCTGGGCCGGGTACCAACCCCCGCCGACGACGTCATTCCACTCGATCGACAGCTTCCCGATCTCCCGCCCCCACCGAAACTCGGAACGCCGGGCGACCTGAACGTGAACACGCCCGAGATGCGGCTCGCGGAGCTGCGCGTCGCCGAGGTCGAGCACCGCATCAACGCGAACCTGGCGAGCTGGCTTCCGACGATTCAACTGGTGGGCAACGTGGGCGCTTTGAAGGTCGGCCTGTCGGAGCCGGCCCTGGCCGAGTCCGTCGTCGGGGTGAACCTGACCTGGGCCCTGTTCGATGGAAGGCGCGTCACCGAGTACATGCGACTGCCGATCCAGCTCCAGCGTCGCGAGATCCAATACCAGCTCGCGCTGAACACCGCGATCGGACGGGTGCAGGATGCCGTGGTTCGGGAGGAGAACGAGGCGACGAGCCTGCGCAGCCTGCGTGCGCAGGTCCAGCTCGGGCAGCAGCTCTTGGACGAAGCGAGGCGGCTCTTCGAGCAGGGGCACTCGGACTATCTGACGGTGCTCACCGCCCTGACGAATCTGGTCGGGCTCGAGCGCGCAAGTCTGCAGGCGCAACGGCTGCTGCTCAACCATCGCGTCGAGGTCTATCGCTCGCTCGGCGGCACCTGGTCGCGCGACGTCACACTGAAGCGGGAGTGAGAAGCCATGGCACAGCTGCAAGCGGATGAGATGCTCTACATTCCCAATCGAAGGCGGCTCACGCACGACCGGCTCGACGCGGGGAATGGCCAGCAGGTCCTGCACCTCTTCTATGGCGAAGTGGAGCTCATCTTCGACGAGCCGGACATCGCGCCCTTGGGCGAGAAGCTGCTCCAGGTCGAGCAATTTCAAGCCTCCGACGCCATGGCGTGGTCCGACGGCGCGCCCCATTCCTGGGACAAGATCCGGGACCTGCTCGAAGCATTGATCGAACAGCGGGTGTTGAGGCGGGTCTCAGATGCGCCCACGGGCCGCCCCTCGGTGTCCTTCCCTGAGCGGTTGGGTGAGGTGCCAGCGGGGCGTGAGCCGCTCACGTTCAGCGCCAGCGACAACCGTTGCCCCGTGCTGACCGAACAGGCGTTCGGACGGGCGTTCGAGCTCTCGAACCTCGAGGTGGTCGTGCCCGTCTACCGCGTGGCGCATCCGGCGCTCGACGGTGACGGCCGGCAAGTGGGCGAGAACAACGTCGCACCGCGCACCTTGTTCCTCGATCTCCCCACCGTGCGCAAGCAGTGCCACTACGCGGGGAGCCGGTACCAGAGCGAACGCCCGATGAACGTGACCGCGATGAAGGGCATGGCGCGTCAGTGGCCGGACCTGCTCTCGCTGACCGAGCAGTTCCGCAGGGCCTTCCTCGCGCGCATGCCGCCCCGGACCCCGGGCGTGCTCACCGCGGGCGAGCTCCACATGCTGGTCGTCTGCACGCTCGCGTCGGTCGGGTACGTGCTGGTGCGGGGCACCCATCCGGTGCCAAACGGAGAGCTCGACAGCGGGCTCGCGGCCATGTTCCGGCTGATCGACGGAGTGCGCCTGGTCACCAACGACCTGGTGCGCGACGCCCCCGAGCAGCCCGTCACCGCGCAAACGATCGTGGACTATGCCGAGCGTCACGCGGTCTTCCATGGTCCGCACGGCGTGTGCGCCGGGCCGCCGGCGCTGATCAACGAATATATGCAGGTGTTGACCGGCTCGGCCCCGGCACCCATCGAGGCCCAGCCCGACATCGCAGCGCGCCTCGGCGATCTCGACGCCGCCATCGATTACGGCCTGCTCGGGCAGCGCGTCGAATCGGTGGTCCGCTTCCTCGGCGCGACCCAGGGGCTGCTCCACGAACGGCTCCGGGCGGCGTTCGCCGGACACCTCCCGCGCACCGCGCTGCAAGCGTGCGTGGAGGCGCCCATCGATGTCGCGCATTACCCGTTGCTCCGGGACGACTTCCCACTCGCCGAGACATACCAGCGCGAGATCAAGCTCAGCCGCTGGTTGTTCGCGCGCATCGGCGAGGCGTTCCCCGGCACGCCACAGGGCACCTCGCTGGACGAGCTGGCGAAGCTGGATCCCGCCGAGCAGGTCACGAGCCAGCGGCGACTGGCCGAGCTCTTCGCGCATGGGCTGCCGGGAGACAAGGTCGTGGCGGAGCCCATCTGCGGTGAGCTCGCTGGCGTCGCTGCCAGCGCGTTCGCCCTCGAGCGCCGGTGCCTGCGCGTCGTCGAGCGCGAGCAAGCGATGCTGAACCAGCGGCTCCGGCGCCCGGATCACCCCCTGACCGGCGCAGACCTGGCTGTGTTCACGCGGCCGCGCAATGGCCCCCCGTTGGCGGAGACCCTCGCGCGCGGCCTGGGCGTCTCGGTCACCAGCGACTCTGCCTCGACCGTGCTGGGCTACGGTGAGAGCAGCCTCACGTTGAAGGACTAGAGGGTTCGATGCATCCAGAGCTTGTCCGCCGCTTCCACGAACCGATTCGCGACGAGGCTGCGCGCCGGTATGGCCTGTCGCCCGAGCAGCTCACCGAGCTCGCGGCCTTCGAGAACTTCGTCTACGAGGCGGAGAACGACGACGGCGAGGGCCTGATCTTGCGCATCTCGCACAGTACGCGGCGAACGATCGACTACACGCTGGGGGAGGTCGAGTTCGTTCGCTATCTGGCCGCCGCGCGCATTCCAGTCGCCTCGCCGGTCCTCTCCGAGTCGGGGCAGTTCGTGGAGCGGATCGAAGACCGCGAGCCCGGCAGCTACTTCGTCGCCACCGCGTTCGAGCGCGCGCCGGGCATCGTCTTCGACGACGCGCCTCCGCTCAAGGAGCGCTACTGGAAGCCCCCCCTGTTCCGCGACATGGGCCGGCTGTTCGCGCGGCTCCACAACCGCGCCCAGACCTACGCGCCTTCGAACCCCAGGCTCAAGCGCCAGGAATGGCATGAGTACGACGTGGTCGACATCGACCGGTTCGCGCCTCCCGAAGAGAAGCTCGTTCGCGAGCGCACCGCGGCGATCATCGCGCGATTGAACCAGCTACCGCGAACACCGGAGAGCTACGGGCTGATCCACGCCGATCTCCACATGCACAACTTCTGCTTCGCCGAAGGGAAGATCACCGCGTTCGACTTCGACAACAGCGAGTACGCGTGGTTCGTCAAGGACATCGCGGTACTCCTCTTCTACATCGCGCGAGGCGAGGAGAGAGAGGCGCGCGACGAAGCGGTCGCTGCGTTCCTGGGGCCGTTCCTCGAAGGGTATCGGGAGCTCCGACCGATGGAGCGCGAGTGGCTCGCGGCCGTGCCGGACCTGCTCGCGCTCCAGCGCTCGATGAACTACGCGCTGTTCCACCAGTATCGCGACCCGGCCGTGCTCGACGAGAGCACGCTCGACCGGTGGGGGCGGTTCCGGCGCGACATCGAAGCGGACACACCCGTCCTGCAGATTGATTTCACGAGCTTCTAGCGCATGAGAGGGATGGGCGCCCCGATTCCGTGGACAGTTTCGTTGAGCTGCCGCACAGGCAGCCGCCGGAGAAGCGCTCGGGCCCTTCCACGCTCATCCCGCTTTGCGACGGAAGTGGAGCGCCTGCACGCCGGACTTGAACCGCTGCGTCGAGAGGAGCTCGAGATGCCGCGCACTCGACAGGCCATGAAACAACGTCGGCCCGCGGCCGCTGATGAGGGGATGAACGACGATGCGGTACTCGTCGATGAGCCCCAACTCCTCGAGCGCAGCCGCGAGCTTGGGCGCTCCGACGAGGACCCCCCGCTCGGTCTTCGCTTTCAGCGCCGAGATCGCCTCGCGAAGGTCACCCTCCACCTTGGTCGTGTTCTGCCACGGAAAGTCGCTCCGCGAGCCTGACACGACGTACTTCGCCTTCGCCTCGAGCTTCTGTGCCCACTCGCGCATCGCGCGCGGCGCCTTTTCGTCGCGTGCCACCGCGGGCCAGGCGCCCTCCATCAGCTCGTAGGTGTTGCGTCCGAAGAGCATCGCCCCGCTCTGCTCCATGAGCTGCGTCCAATAGTCGTGCAGCTCGTCGTCCACGATCCCCTGGGTGTGATCGATGCACCCGTCCAAAGTCACGTTGAGACCGAAGGTAAGAAGGCCCATGGCGTGGGACTCTACGAAAAGCGCGCCCAGCGCGCAGCAGCCCGAGCCAACGACGCAATGCCCCCTTCCCCGGTGAGTATCGGCGCGCAGAAACCAGGCCCCATCGCGGGCGATACTCCACGCGATTCGTCGAATGGATACGGACATCCAGCAGCGGACAGCGGCCGCTGTCTGGAAGGAGCGCCGCCAACTCGACATCCGGACGGCCCGAGAAGAGGTCTCGCTTGCAGCCATCGACACCTTCGTCCAGCACCTCATCGCCTCGCAGGCGGCCGTGGTCGGCCTCCTGCGGGAGCGGACACTCGTCGATCGCTTCCGGCGACTGCTGGTGCGATGGGAGACGCGCGAAGACACCTATCTGGGAATGCTGCACCTCGCGGGTGGGAATCATCACCTGGTTCCACGCGCTCCTACCGAGATAAGCTTTAAGCTCCGGGATGTTGGCCCCTCAATTGCTTTGGGCCGAGGCAGCCCCCCGTCTCGTCACTGGAAGCCGAGCACCCATGCATTCCCGCCCCTTCGTCTCTGTCCTCCCGGCCGCTTCCACCTCGTCTGTCCGCTCGAAGGAGGTGGCCCTGTGAGCCGCATCGCGAGATGGGTGTTGCTGGTGCTGGCGCTGGTCGTGTCGTACCGCCCGGCCGAAGCCGCGCAGGCGAAGAAGACGCAGGCGCAGCAGACCCAGGTGGCGGTGCTGCGCCCGGAGGGCCGCCAGGCGGCTGCGCTGCGCAGGGTGCTGACGCAGGAGCTGGGCAAGAAGGGACGCGGGCGAGAGGTGCTGCCCGCGAAGAAGGTGGATGCCCAAGTGAAGCGCATCCGCGGCGGGCCAAAGACGGAGGCGCAGCGGAAGGCGCTGGCGAAGAAGCTCGGCGCGGACGTGTTGATCCTCGCCTCGGTGAAGGGGACGAAGCGCTGGGACGTGGAGGTCCGCGCCTACTCCGGCAAGGACGGCACCCTCCTCGCGGAGGAGCGCTGGAATGTCCGCCCCCACCGCGCCTTCCCCGACGTGCGGCGCGAGCTCGAGCCCAAGCTGGGCGCGGCCCTGAAGGCGGACCCGGCGCAGCGCCTCCCTCCTGCCGCCGTCACGCCTCCAACGCCTGTCTCCGAGCCGGAGGTCGCGCCCCCGACCCCCATCGCGGAGGCACCGCGCCCGGCGGGGGTGAAGCCTCCTCCGCCCACCGTGAAGAAGGAGGAGCCGCCGGTGAAGCCCGAGCCGAAGGCAGCCGGCCTTCGCAACCTGGACGGCCCCATCCTGGAGGCGCTGCTGTCCGGACAGGGGCTGTTCCGCCGCTTCAACTTCTCGGGCAACAACGCCAACGCGCTGCCCGACTACAGCCTCAACAGCGCCGCGGCGGCGAGCCTCGCGGTGAGCTACTTCCCGCTCTCCCACTTCACGGATGGGATGGTGCACAACCTGGGTATCGTGGCGCGGGGCTCACGCGCCCTCGGGCTGTCCACGCGGCTCCCGGATGGCTCCACGTACGGCACCACCGCGCAGCTCCTGGAGGGAGGCCTGCGCTTCCGCCTGCCGCTGCGGTGGCTGGAGGTCTCGGTGGGCGCGCTGTACGGCACCCACTCCTTCGCGCTGGAACTCCCGCCGGAGAGCACCTTCGCCCTGCCCGACGTGGACTACCGCTTCGCGCACGTGGAGCTGGGCCTGCGCAAGGCGCTCACCGAGCGATGGGCCATCGCCGCGCGCGTGGGCTACCAGCACGTGCTGAGCGGCGGCGAGCTGTCCTCGGACGACTACATCCCGGAGCTGAGCGGCTCCGGACTCGATGGCGAGCTCGCCGTGGAGTTCGCCCTGACGCGCATGCTGGGTCTGCGGCTGGGCGGAGAGCTGCGGAGCTACTCCTTCACCGCCGACGCCGCGGAGGGAGCCCCGGTCTTCGCCGGCGGCGCCAAGGACCTGTACTTCAGCGGTCAGCTCGGCGTGTCTCTGAGGCTGTAAGCACCGGCGCATTGAGGGGGTCTGTCCCCCACGCATGTGGCGCCTCCTCCACACTTTCCGCCACGCATGCACGCGTGACACGAGTTTTTCAGTATCCGTGTCATCGGGCCATTCGATCGATGCGCGTGCGAGTCGCGGATACATTGACAGGAACGCGTCATCCATCCGATGGGTATGTCTCCCAATGATGGAGGCGCTCGTGCCGAGGATGCGGTCACAACGGTTGTCACGAGAGCCAGCGGAGCGGGGACGGTGGTGGCGCCCGGTGGTGCTCGGGCTGGTCTTGAGCGGGGCTGCTGGCTGCGAAGGAACGATCTCCAACCCGGAGGGCCCCGGCCCCGGTACGCCCCCGCCCACCGTCATCGAGAAGCCAGCCCCGTCCGTGCGGATGGCGCGCCTGACGCACGTGCAGTGGGCCAACAGCGTGCAGGAGCTGCTCAGGCTGGACGCGCCGCCCACCACGCTGGCGGGCACCTTCCGCGCGGACCCCGCCCAGAGCGGCTTTCTCTTTGACAACGATGCGCGCGCCCTCTCCGTCGACGAGGCCCTCTGGGGCGCCTACCAGCGCGCCGCCGAGGAGCTCGCCGGCCAGGTGACGACGGACGCGACGAAGCTCGCGCGCCTGCTGCCTCCGTCGGCCGCCACCGACGAGGAGCGCGCCCGCGCCTTCGTGGAGTCCTTCGGCCTGCGCGCGCACCGGCGCCCGCTGACGTCCGAAGAGGTGGAGCGCTACCTCGGGCTGTACCGCAAGGGGCCCCAGGCCTACGCGGACATGTCGGCCTTCGAGGGTGGCATCCGGCTGGTGCTCGAAGCCTTCCTCCAGTCGCCTCACTTCCTCTACCGCGTGGAGCGCAGCACGGAGGCCGTGCAGGACCGAGTGCCGCTCGACGACTACGAAGTGGCTTCGCGGCTGAGCTACGGCCTCTGGAGCGCCATGCCGGACGACGCCCTGTTCGCCGCCGCGAGCGAGGGCACCCTGCACTCCCGCGAAGGCGTCGCCACACAGGCACGGCGCATGCTCCAGGACGCGCGCTCGAACAAGGTGGTGGAGGCCTTCCACCGCACCCTCTTCGACGTGCCCCGCTATGCCGCCATCCGGCCCTCCCTCACGCGCTACCCGCAGGTGTCCGAGCGCCTCGGGGAGTACGCGGCCCGGGAGACGACCCTTTTCGTCCAGGACGTCGTCTTCTCCCGCAAGGGCGGCTACAGCGACCTGCTCACCTCGCCGGCCACCTTCGTCAACGACGAGCTGGCGCGCGTCTACGGGCTGAGTGGCACGTTCACCGCCGACTTCGTCCCCGTGACGCTGGACTCGCGCGAGCGCAAGGGCGTGCTCACCCAGGTGGGCTTCCTAGCCTCGCACGCGACGTCGGTGGACCCGGACCCCATCCACCGCGGCGTCTTCGTGTCCGAGCGCATCATCTGCCGGAAGATTGGCGCGCCGCCGGCCAACATCCCACCGCTCCCCGCCCCCCAGGGCCGCACCAATCGCGAGGTCGTCGCCTCGCACACCGAAGTGCCAGGGACTCCGTGCGCCAGCTGCCACTCGAACCTCATCAACCCGCTCGGCTTCCCCTTCGAGAACTTCGACGCCATCGGCGGCTACCGCACCACGGACAACGGACATCCGGTGGACGCCAGCGCGACTCCCAACATCAACGGAGAGACGGTGCCGGTGCGCGACGCGCTCGACCTTGCGGACGCACTCGCGGCCAATGAGGCGGTGCATGCGTGCTACGCGCGGCACTGGGTGGAGTACCTCCACGGGCGCCCGTTCGCCGACGAGGATGTGCCGCTGGCGGAGCGGCTCGGTAAGCTGTCGCAGGCGGGCAACCTGTCCATCGTCGACCTCGTCGTGGAGGTCGTCACCAGCGAGGGCTTCGTGAATCGCCACCCGGAGGAGCTGCCATGAAGCTGAGTCGCCGGATGGTGTTGAAGGGCCTGGGCGGGACGATGCTGAGCCTGCCGTTTCTCGAGGGGCTGATGCCGAGGACCGCCCGCGCGGCGGACTCGGGGGCGCTGCCGTACGCCATCTTCTTCCGGCAGGCCAACGGCGTCGCCTCGGCCCAGACGACGTCGGAGCTCGGCGCGGAGCCGGAGCGATTCTGGCCGCGCACCCTGGGGGCGCTCACCGCGGAGAGCATGGCCGGGCGGGCCGTGGGCGTGCTCAATGACCACCGCGAGCACCTGCTGCTGGTGCGCAACGTCAACATGAGGGACTACAACTACGGGGACGGCCACGCCCGCGGCGCCATGCAGGGGCTGACCGCGCGGGGCCCCGTGGTGGAGGGCGCGGGCGGCGGCTCCGAGTCCGGAGGCGAGTCCATCGACCACCGCATCGGCCGCGAGCTCAATCCGCAGCAGCGTGACTCGCTCGTCTTCTACGCGGGCCGGCGTGGCGGCTGGCTCGGGGGGCCCTGCATCTCCTACCGGAGCAGCAACGTGCGCCGGGCCGCGCTGCATGACCCGTGGAATGCGTACCAGACGATGATCGGCGGCCCGGGAGGACTGACTCCCGAGGCTCGCGAGCAGCTCCTCGTCCGGCAGCGCAGCGTGAACGACCTGGTGAAGGCCCAGCTCCAGGCGCTCCAGCAGCGGCCCGAGCTGAGCGCGTCCGACCATGAGCGCTTGGACCTGCACCTGTCCAACGTCCGGGACCTGGAGGTCGCCCTGAGCTGCCGCATGCGCGCGGACCAGGAGCTCATCCTCCAGCAGCAGGCGCCCGGCTATGACAGCACGGACGGCACCGAGGTGCTCGCCACCGCCAGGCTGCACATGGACATCGCCGTGATGGCGATGGCGTGCGGCACCAACCGCGCGGCCGTCATCCAGGTAGGCAACGGCAACGACGGCGACACGCGCTACCGCAACCCGGACACGGGGCAGTTGATGGAGAACTTCCATTACGTGTCCCACCGTCGCTCGTCGCACGACTCCAGCGGCGGCATCATCACTGGCTCGGACCTGCTGCACCACCACGTGGACGTGCAGTTCGCGAGCGCCTTCAAGCACCTCCTGGACCGGCTGGTGGCCTACCAGATGCCGGACGGGAAGCGACTCATCGAGCACGGCGTGGCCGTCTGGTACAACGACCTGGGCAACGGGCCGGCCCACTCGGCGCGCAATGTGCCCTTCGTCCTGGCGGGGAGCTGCAATGGCTTCCTCAAACAGGGCGTCTACGTCGAGGCGTCGGGCGGCGGCAATCCCAACCACAACCGGATGCTGAACACGATTGGCACCGCCGTGGGGCTGAGGAACGCGGCCGGCGGGAACCTGGACGACTTCGGCGACCCGGCGCTGACCAAGGGCGTGCTCTCCGAGCTCATCGCCTGAGCGGACGATTGCGTCCTGCTCCAGTGTTCGGCGCTGGAGCAGGTCGTTCAGGCAGCGTGGGCACGCTGCCCGTGGAGCTGGGGCAAGCGCCTGGCTGGGTGAGCGTGTGACCGAACACTGCTGACACGCCCTGTCAGCACACCTCGGGCACAACCTTGGGATGCACAAACCAAGGAGCCGCATGATGAGCCCGTTCACCATTGCCATTTCCGATTCCGAGCTCGCCGACCTTCGGGCGCGGCTGAAGGCAACTCACTTCCCCGCAGCGGTCGAAGGCGTCGGCTGGGACGATGGCACCGATGCTGAGCTGCTCAGGCAGTTGGTCACCCACTGGGCGGAGCGGTTCGACTGGCGCACCGCCGAGCAGCGCCTCAACGCGGTTCCGCAATTCATCGAGGAGATCGATGGCGAGCGGGTTCATTTCGTTCATGCGCCGGGTCAGGGCGAAACCCGCATTCCCATCGTCCTTGCCAATGGCTGGCCATCGAACTTCGTCGAGTTCCTGCCGCTCATTCCGCTGCTCACCGCCGAGCGAAACGGGGTGTCGTTCGACGTCATCATTCCCTCGCTGCAGGGCTTCGGCTTCTCCGGCCGGCCGACGAAGAAGGGCATGAACATGAGTCGCATGGGTCATCTCTGGGCCGAGCTGATGACCCGGCTGGGCTACGAGAAGTTCCTCGTTGCGTGCTCGGACCTGGGCTCCGGGGTCTGCTTCAGCCTGGTCCGCAACCATCCCGGCCGGCTCATGGGTGCGCACTACCTCAACGTCTTTTCGGGGTACCCGCGGCCGGAGGCGCCGACGCCCGAAGAAGCGGACTACTTCCGGCGCGTCGACCTGTGGACCCTCACGCAGGGCGCCTACATCATGCTTCACGGAACCAAGCCGCAGACGCTCGCCGTCGGCCTCAACGACTCACCCGCGGGCCTGGCGTCGTGGCTCATCGAGAAGTTTCACAGCATGAGCCGGCTGCGGGACGGCCGCCTCGAGTCGGTCTATTCGCTCGATGACCTCTGCACCCTGCTCTCGGTCTACTGGTTCACCCAGACGATTGGTTCATCGGTTCGGCTGTACAAAGAGGCCTTCGCCGACCAGGAGCTGCTGGCGCCGATGCCCCGCCACGACGTGAAGCATGGCGTGCTGGTGCCCTCCGACGTCGACAATCCCGCGCCGCGCGCCTGGGGCGAACGGCACTTGCAGAACCTTGTCCACTGGACCGAGGCCCGGCAGGCCGGGCACTTCCCAGCACTCGAGGCTCCGGGGCACTACGCGGCCGATATCCGGGCTTTCTATCGCACCATCAGGTGAGCCGCGCGCGCATGGACAAGACCGAACGCCTCTTTGCGGTCATGGACGCACTTCGCCGGCACCGCCGCCCCGTCACCGCGGCGGCGCTGGCCGAGGAACAGGGTGTTTCCGTGCGCACGCTCTATCGCGACGTGCGGACGCTCATCGGTCTTGGCGCGCCCATCATTGGCGAGGCGGGCGTGGGCTATATGCTGAAGCCGGGCTTCTTCCTGCCGCCGCTGATGTTCACGGCCGAGGAACTTGAGGCGCTGGTGCTCGGCTCCCGCTGGGTCGAGGCCCAGCCGGATGCCGGCCTTGCCGGGGCGGCGCGCAATGCGCTGGGTAAGATCGCCACCGCCTCGCCCGACGATCTGCGCGACCGAATGAAGGACACCGGGCTCTGGCCCATCCTGATGCGCGGCGGGTCTGCGTCCGTCCCGGTGCTCGGCCTCGTGCGCCGGGCCATTCGCGAAGAGAAGGCGCTCCTCATCGTGTATGCCGACGGGAAGGGCCAGCCGAGCCAGCGCGACATTTGGCCGGTGCAGCTCGCGTTTCACGAGGGCAAACAGTGCGTTGCCGCCTGGTGCTGCTTGCGCCAGGCCTTCCGCCATTTCCGCGTCGACCGCATCACCGCAGCCTCGGCGACCGAGGCCCGCTACGGCCGCCAGCGGTCCGTGCTGGCGCGGGAATGGCGGGAAGAATGGGAACGCCTGTATCCCGACTGGGCGCAGCCACCTTCTTGATTCGCGGTTCCTTGCGCGCCACCCCTGTGCATACCCAAAATTCGGTCACTGCGTCATGCGTGCGTCAAAGCCGCGTCATGACGTGAGCGATGCGCATGACGAGCCGCTGGGTCCTCTCTTCCATTTGATAGAGGTCGGAACTACGCCCGGCTCAGACGCCTCAACACCTCTCTGCCTGCGTGTGGACACTCCCCTCCTGTCCTGAGAGCGCAGGTAGGCTGGTGCAGCACGCTCAGGTCTACGCGGGTGTAGTTGGAAGGTCCGAGACGCTACGCAGCGCGGCGCTTGTACCGGTGGTGGAGCCCGAAGACTTCCCGTAGCTCTATCACCTTGGCCCCGTGCTCCGGGCCCTGCACCTCACGCGGCTCGGGCGCATCTTTCCCAAGCGACAGGTGCGTCCGGCTCGCGTTGTAGTAGCGCTGATGCTCGCGCAGCAGGCACCGAGCGTCGTGCGCTTCGTTCAGGACGACGGCATGGGCCAGCAGCTCCCTGTAGAGCTTGTCCCTATCTCGGCGGAAATACCTCGGAGCACTGGCCCAGGGGAAAGCTTCTCGCAACTGCTGCTTCGTCCATTCTTCCGTCGGGTGCGCTGTCACATTGAGGTGGAGGATTCGCCTGTCCCAGTGACTCCCAACCCCGCGGACTCCGCCAGATGCAAGCGCAAGAAGCTCCGCCATGTCGATGTAACGAGCGCCCGTTGTCTGGCCTACCTCCATCCCCAACTTCAGCAACTCCCCATGAATGCGCGGGGCGCCCCATGTCGGGGTGGCTTCGGCCATGCGCCGAATCAATGCCCTCATTTCCAGGGTTCGCACCCTGTCACACGCCGACTGGCGCCAAAGCCGCACACGCGCCCCCATCTCCGACCCCTCCGGCATTCGCATGCATTGAGGCCCCAGCATTCTTCGGGCCCCATCCGCGGGACTGTGCATGCACTGACGCGCTCGCCGACGCACGCTGCTCGCCGGTCCAGAATATCCGGTAGCCACAGCGTTAGCCCCCCCCCGCCCGGAGTGCGCCATAGGAGGACACGTGTCCCGGAGTTGGCGGGACCAGAATGGACGGCCCCTCATGAGTCGTTTGAAGGGCGGATGGACGCGTGGGCTGGCCGCGTGCTGGGTGTCGTGTACTCGTCCCAGGGTGACGACCCTGGGGGGGATGGCGCTTCCACGAGGAGCTCACAGACTTCCGCGCGGCGCGTGGACCCGCTCCAGGCGCCAAGGAGAAAGACATGAGGCACCCGTGGGCGCTCCTGCTGACCTGGTCTGGCGTCTGGCTTTCACCGGCTCTTGCTTCGTCGACAGAGGAGGTGGCCGGCGCGGCGACGTGGCAGAAGCCCTGTCGGCCCGCGAAGCCCGCCTTCCTCCTCCGGGACATCCAGCCCGGGCCGGAGAACTCCCGGCTGACGCTCCAGACGGAGACGGGGGGCACGTTCCTGTTCATGGCCTTCAACGACACGTTCGGCTACGAGCCCTGGGTGAGCAATGGGACTCCAGCGGGAACGCGGCTCCTGAAGGACATCAACCCCACCGGTAGCGCCTTCGTCGACACCGACGCCGACTTCGGAGCCGTCGTGGTGGGAGGGGACTTCTTCTTCCCCGTCACGGATGGTGTCTCTGGCATCGAGCTGTGGACGAGCGATGGAACGGAGGCGGGCACCCGCCTCGTCAAGGACATCCGGCCTGGACCGGCCAGCTCCCTGCCTTCCTTCTTCCTCAACCTGGGCAGTGGGAGACTCCTGCTCCGGGCCGACGACGGCATCCACGGCTGGGAGCCCTGGACGAGCAACGGCACGGCCAGGGACACCCGGTTGCTCCTGGACATCAACCCCGGCCCCGCCACCTCCAACGCGCCCCTGCTCCCGGTGCGCATCGGCGAGCGGGCCTGGTTCCTCGCGGATGATGGGACTCACGGAGCGGAGCCGTGGCTCACGGACGGCACGCCGGGAGGAACCCAGTTCATCAAGGACATCCACCCGGGTCCGGTCGGCTCGAACGCCTTCGGCTTCACTCCGCTGGGTGGGCGCGTCGTCTTCCTCGCGGAGGATGGTTCCCATGGCGAGGAGCCCTGGATTTCGGACGGGACGCCGGAGGGCACCCATCTCCTCAAGGACATCGCGCCGGGCGTCAGGAGTTCGTTTCCCAGGAGCTTCGTCGCCATCGGAAACCAGCTCATCTTCTACGCGGATGACAACGTCCACGGCCTGGAACCGTGGGTGACGGACGGCACCGAGGCGGGCACCCGGCTGGTGCGCGACATCCTCCCAGGCTCGGAGAGCGGCCAGTTCGGCGACATTGTCAGCATCGGCCGCACGGCGTACTTCGGCGCCATTGACGGCGTGCATGGCGCGGAGCTGTGGCGCAGCGACGGCACGGAGGCGGGCACCCGACTGGTGCGCGACATGAACCCGGGGGCGGCGAGCGGCTTTCCCTTCTTCGCAGAGCTCTTCGTGACAAACGAGCGGCTCCTGTTCGCCGCGGACGACGGGGCCACGGGCCTCGAGCTGTGGCGGAGCGATGGCGAGCGAGCGGGCACCTTCCGGGTGCAGGACATCCGCCCAGGCCCGGATGCCGCGATGCCGCGGGGCTTCATCGAGAGCGGGGGCCGCATCCTCTTCATCGCGAACGACGGCATTCATGGAGACGAACCGTGGATCCTCCCGCGCTCCGCGATCTCCAGCCGCAACGGCCCGCGCGACTCCTGCCTCGAGCCCTGACTTCTAGGTAAGCGGGTGTCCGAGCAAGGCTTGCGTCCGGGCAGCCCCTCGCCCCGGGCGCGCCGTTGGAACGCGAAGTGCGCACCAACGGCGCCTGCCCGGGCTCAAGGATTGGCGTCAACGATACGCGGACAGGGTGGTCACGGCCGAGGAGGCGGTTCGCGCCATCCTTTCAGGGAGGCACATCCTCCCTCGACGTGCTTCGCATCCATCACCTCGTGCCCGTGAACGTGCCCCTGCTGGAGGCCCAGGCCGAGCCGGCTGGTGACAAGCGTTATCACCGGGCGCGGGAAGACGCTGCTTGGCCCGGACAAGCTGGTGACGTCCTCCCTCATGGGCAGCCGCGAGCTCTACGCGTGGGCGCACGAGAATCCCGCCATCGAGATGCGCCCGAGCGACGACACCAACGACCCACTGAGGTGATCGCCTGCGTCAGCCAGTCGCTGGAGGCCGTGTCGTGGCGGGGGCGACCCGGAGCGGGGCTTCCACTTCCTCGCCAAGCCCGAAGGCGCCCTCGATGACGAGGTGGTCCCAGTTCCCGGTCGATGCCGTGAACATCACCCCCGAGCGCACCGAGTCCACCATCTCCTGCACCACCACGGCGTGGGTGAGCGCCTCGGACATGCCCTGGCTCCGGCGGTACGCCACCACGCGCTGGCCGCAGGCCGAGCTCCAGCACTCGCGCACCCGGTCCAACAGTGGGCGCCCACGGGCGCGCACCATTCGCGGGGAGCCTGGAGCCCGGAGCAAGGCCGTGTTGTTCGCCAATCCGCAGGGGCCTCTCCAACCGGACAAGGGTTGCGAGGAGGCTGCATTCCTAATGTGTGGGCACGCCTTCGCCATATCCGCGAGGCGAGAGAGACAGGATGCACCATGGAGCGCGGTCGGTGGTGGACGAGGATGGGGTTGGGCATGGCGATGGTCGCGCTGGTCGGTTGCGGTGAGCCTCTCGCGGTCGGTCCGGTAACGGGGGCCGGGGAGATGGTGGAGGAGGCGCCGGACGCGAACCCCTCTCAGCCCTGGGACTCACCCCGCGGCGAGACACGCCTGGTGCTGCAATCCCATGGCTTCGATGACGAGCGCGCGACGGCGGTCGCCGTCGACAGCCAGCGGAACATCATCGTCCTCGCGACCTTCCGTCACGTGGCCGACTTCGGAACGGGCCTGCTGACGGCTCCGAGCCCCGAGGCCTTCAACCTGGCCCTGGTGAAGTACCGCTGGGACGGCCAGCCGCTCTGGGTGAAGGTCTTCGGAACGGCTCCCGGGTTCACCGGAGACGCGTATGCCCAGTCGCTGGCGGTCGACCGCAACGGGGACATCGTGGTCGCGGGGCGGAACCTGGGCCCGATCGACTTCGGTCAAGGGCTCGTCCCCGAGGGGGGCTTCATGGTCCGGTTCTCCCCGGACGGAGAGCCCCTCTGGTCGAGGCACCTCGAAGTGGACCTCAACCTCTTCGACAGTGGGATGGTCATCGACCATGCCGGCAACATCGCCCTCGCGGGGAGCTTCGAGGGGGTCCTGGACTTCGGGACCGGCCCCATCTCCTCGGCGAACTGGAGCGACGGGACGGCCACCAGCGCCTTTCTCGCGAAGTTCGACTCGCTGGGCAGGACGCGCTGGGTCTACGTGGATCCCGTCCCGAGCGATGGCTTCGGGCTGGCCGTGGAGGAGGACGGCGACCTGCTCCTCAGTGGCTGGGAGGCCGTGGGACACCGCCAGTTCGGAAAGCCGATGGTCCTCAAGTTCAACCCGCCGGGGCGGCAGATGTGGGCGCGGCGCCCGGAGACCCTGGGCTTCTTCAGGAAGGTCGCGGTCCAGGGCGGCACCCTCACCGCGACCGGCACGTTCGCCAGCGCGTTCCAGTTCGCGGGCCGGGAGCTCAGGCCCTGTGGAAGGGGCATGCTGCTCGCCGCGTTCGCGAACACGGATGGGCACGAGCTCTGGGGGGAGAGCTTCGACGCGGAAGCCAGGGGCCTCGGCATGGATGCCAATGGTGTGTTCGTGACGGGTGCGTACAGCTCTGGCGCCGACCTGGGGCTGGGACCGCTCGCGGGAGCCCCCGGCTCGCCGCCGTACAACGTCTTCGTCGCCCGCTACCACCGCCTCACGGGCAGGCCGCAGTGGACCCACGGGTTCGTGGCGACGGGCATCGCAGAGGTGGCGGACCTGGCCACGTCCCGGTTCGGCGCCAGCGTCATCGTCGGGTCGTTCCGGGATGGCACGGTGGACTTCGGCACCGGGGCGCTCGTGCCCGACAGCCGCGACATGTTCCTCTTCAGCCTGACGCCGTGAGGTTCGGTCGCTGCGTCAAAACGCGCGCACGGGAAGGTCCTCGAGGACCAGGCGCGCGAGCGGGGCGAGCACCGCCTCAACGGCAAGCCCCGAGGCAGGCCGCGACCGCCGCGGCCAGGTTCGACGCTCGCGGTTCGCCGATCCGAAATGACCAGAGGTTCATGACGTAACCGAAGCCGACACCGGTATCGGGGTCGGCGAAGCCGACCGACCCGCCGGAGCCGGGGTGGCCGAACGACCCGGGCCCGACAAGGGGCATCGGCGGGCAGGCTCGCCAGAACCCGAGCGACATGTAGAAGGAGCGGTCGGCCGGAACGTCCAGTCCTGGCGGCAGCCCGTTCATCTTCGTCTTGTCGGTGTGGACGACGGTCATCTTCTCGACCGTCGCCGGATTGAGCAGCCGCACGCCGTCGACGTTGCTCACCGTGGCCGCGTACATCCGCGCCAGCGAGCGCGCATCCGAGAACATGTTCCCGAAGGGGAACTCAGCAGCGCGGAAGGCACGCGTGTTCATGTAGCCGCTGGCATGGTCGAAGGCGCCGCCGAGCTGGCCGGCGCGGGCTTGCACGGAGTCCGGGCCCCACACCGCGTTCATCCAGGCGATGACCGTGTCCCTCTCCAGGCCGGTGGTCTCGATCATCCCGGCGGTCATCTCCTCCAACGTGAACGGAGCGGCGTACTCGATCCGCGCCACCCGCCCCTCTTGCTCCTCGGACAGCCCAATCCAGGCGCTCAGCCCGAGCGGGGCAGCGACCTCATCCGCGAAGAAGGTGCCGAGCGACTTGCCGGTGATCCGCCGCACGACCTCCCCGACCAGGAACCCGAAGGTCATGCTGTGATAGACATGCTCCGTGCCCGGCTGCCACTCCGGCTTCTGCGCCTCCAGTGCCCGGATGACCTGATGCCAGGCGCAGGCGTCCTCGAAGGTCAGCGGACCGTCGACGACCGGCAGACCGGCCTGGTGTGAGAGCAGCCACCGCACCGGGATCTGCGCCTTGCCGGCAGCGCCGAACTCCGGCCAGTACTTGACCACCGGGGCGTCCAGGTCGAGCTCGCCGCGCTGTGCCAGCAGATGGGCGCAGATCGCGGTAGCGCCTTTGGTCGTGGATGCGACCAACGCGATGGTGTCCTTGTTCCACGGACGGTTCGCCTCGCGCTCGGCGAGGCCGCCCCACAGGTCGACGACGGGACGGCCGTCCACGTAGACGCAGCACGCCGCGCCGACCTCGCCGGGGGAGCCTTCGAAGTTCGCTCGGAAGACATCGGCCACTTTCCCCCAGCCATCCTCGACGTGTCCCTGCACTACGGCTCCGCGTGTCGCGTCCAACATGTTTCACTTCCTTTTCTAGAAGGACTGAAACGCATTGAGGGAGTCCTCAAACTTCCCTGGCTGCTTCTTCGGCGGCGCGCTCGAGAGCGTTGGTCAGCCGTTCGCGCTCCCGGAGGATCCACTGTCCCTTCGGGTAGTTCCGGACGAACGTCTCGATGAACTCCACGGGGTCTTCACCGACAATCTGGCGGATCGGGGTCCGGTTCGCCGCGCTCTGTTCAAACAGGTCGACGAGGTCCGCGTAAATCGCAGTCCCGTCGCCCCCCGTTCCGAAGTACATCAGGTACCGCTCCAGCGCTTCGACCGCCATGCGATAGCTCGCGGGAAGCTGTTTCGTGCGCGCCTTGTACTGCCGCCATTGCCCCTTCTCGCCGATCACCTTTGAGATGAATTTTGAGATGAACATGTCATTTGCCTCCTTCACGGAGCTGTTGGAGCCGTTCAGCGAGGAAGCTCCAGGTCCTCCAGAACTCTTCGAGGTATTCCCGCCCCTGCGCGTTGAGCGAGTACACCTTGCGCGGTGGCCCCTTCTCGGACGGGACTTTCTCCACGCCGACCAGGCCGCGCTGCTCGATCCTGACGAGCAGCGCATAGACAGTGCCCTCGGCGATTTCGGAGAAGCCCATCTCCCGCAGCCGCGCCGTGATCTCGTAGCCGTACTCCGGCTGCACGGACAGGAGCGCCAAAACGAGGCCCTCCAGCGTGCCCTTGAGCATCTCCGTCATCTGCTTGCCCACGAAACGCTCCCGGAACTACTCAGCAACACTGACTACCAGTACATAGTAACACGGAGTAGCTGCCGCGCAAGTCCACCTGGCAGGCGTGGCGCCGTACGCATCGAGGAGGCCGACGCCGCGCATCACGCTGGTGTCAGTGGACATGACACCTGTTGTGCCGTAGCCGTTCAGGCGTGGTGTTGAGGCCGTCGTCGCGGTGTGCCACCCGTGGCGGATGCACACGCCCCCTGCGACGCTGGAAGCGAAGATTGAAAGGCGGGTCCGCGAACACCGGGTGGCGCAGCAACTCCTGGTGAAGGCGGCGGTGGAGCGCGCATTCTCAGCGCTGACGTCCTCGTCAGACGTGGCGACGCAGCGGCGAAGGACGGGAGTCCAGCGGGCTTCCTCAAGAAACGCCACGCACTGGTAGCGCCGCCCCCGCGTGAGAGGGAAGCCCAGTAATTCTCACGCTCCGACGGGAAGAGGTGCTTGAACGCGCTCACCCTCTCCTCGGCGACAAGCGCATGTCAGGCCTTTGTGTCCCCGCTGCGCACCACGCGTCTTCCCACTCCCGCGCTGCTTGCGCCGCTCAGCCTTCTGCCCTGGCGTACCGCTCGACGGTGGCCGGTTCGAGTTGCCCGCGTTGCGCCGCAACTGCCCCCGCAGCTCCTGCACCAGCCGAGTCAGCGCCTCGACCTGACGCTCGAGCTCCGCGATGGGCGCATCCTTGGGGTCGACCTCCGCCACGACAGGCTGTACCCCATGCCCCACGCCGCGTCAGCGAGCGACAAACCTCCCGCCGACTGATGGCCTGCTCCTTCTTCAACCGCTCATCCCCCTGGTGCTGCAGGCAGGCTCGCGAGAAAAACGAGCGCACGGGTGAGGAGAAAAAAGCGAGGGCTCCGTTCAGGGGGCAGGTGCGCATCCGGGCCCGTCGTGTCGACGGCCAAGCCCCACCTCCGAGGCATCCTGCCGTGTCATCGCTTTACGACGTCGCCCGACTCACGGCCACTGCGCTGCGCCTCCGCAGCGGCGCGGCCCTGGCGCGGTACCCGTTCCCCGGCTCCGGGGCAGAGCTGCCCACGGGGAAGGAGGACGGCAAGGACGACATCCCCTACCTGGGGCGGCAGGCGGACCCGGTGCGGATTCCCCACGCCGGCAATCACGTGGATGTGTGGACCGCCGACGGCAAGGTGGTTCTCTACGCGCACCTCCAGCCGGGCACGGTCCACGTACCTCACCGAGGTGAGCTCCACGCGCGTGTACGGAAACCACGTCGCGATGTCCGTGCGCGATACCCAAGGCAAGCTGCGGCGCATCGCCTGGGGCGCCGCCCTGCCTTGGCCACCGTCACACTTGCCGCGGGAGGAACCTCTCGATGACCATGAGCTTTCCCCGGAGGATGGTTCACGTGGAGCCGAGACAGAGGCCGACCCGGGCCGCGAGCGCTCCGCTCGATGACGAGCTGGAGAAACTCCGAAGGGATTTGACCCATGCCATCTCACGGGTGTGCCCTCCCCGCCTGGCCGAGCGGCGTGATGACCTGGTGCAGACGGCGATGATGCGCGTCATGGAGTTGCAGCGGCGCGAACCCGAGCGCGCCAGGCTCGCCCCCGCATACCTGTATCGCGTCGCCTACACGGCGCTGGTGGACGAGCTGCGCGGGGTGCAGCGGCGCCGGGAGGTCTCGCTGGAGGAGGTGGAGGCGCTGCCCGAGTCGCCGGTGGCGTCGGGAGACCCGGAGCGCTCCGCGGGCTCCTCGCAGATTGCCCGCGCGGTGCGCGACTGTCTGAAGCGGCTGGCGCAGGACCGGAGGCTGGCGGTGACACTATACCTGCAGGGCCACACCGCCCCGGAGGCCGCGGAGCTGCTGGGATGGGATGGGAAGCGTACCGAGAACCTCGTCTACCGCGGACTGAGCGGCCTGCGCGCCTGCCTCTCCGCGAAGGGATTCGAGCCGTGAGCGAGCACCGACGCGATGACGCAGCACAGTCCGAGAAAGCCTCCGTCGAGCGCCTGCGCGCGGTGGTGAGGAGCGAGGACACCCTGGAGGATGAGGACTCGCCCGTGGACTCGGACCGCATCTGGCGCGCGGTGAGCGGAGCGCTTCCTGCCGAGGAGCGGCGGGCCGTGGTGGAGCGCGTGGCGGCCGACCCGGCCTGGGCCGCGGCATGGCGGCTGGCGCACGAGCTGAACCGCGCGTCCCAGCGGTCCTCATCGGACGGGCGGGCCGGCGGCCAGGGCGCCCGGGCCCGGAGCGACGGCGGGGGGACGCGCGGCGAGCGCGGATTCCGCTTCGCGTGGAGCCGGCCCCTGTGGGGCGCGGTGGCCACCGCGGCGCTGGTGCTCGTGGTGGTGGGAGTCTCGCTTCCGGAGAACCCCGACGCGCCGAGCCTGCGGGGCAGGGACGCCGCGGGGCTCGTCTCGTGCCTGCCGGAGGACGCGCCGCTGCGAAGGCAGGACTGCGTCCTTCGTTGGAGCGGTGGCACCGAAGACACGCGCTGGTCGGTGCGGCTGTCCACGGAGGACTTGCGCCTGGTCCACCGGGCGGACTCCTTGGAACAGAGCGAGTACCGCGTGCCCGAGTCGGTGCTCGCGCCGCTGAAGGCGGGCACGAAGTTGCTGTGGCAGGTGGAAGCGAGGTTGCCGGACGGACAGGTGCTCAGGAGCACCACGTTCGTCAACCGGTTGGAGTGAAGCGGTGGTGCGAAGTCACAAGGGGGACACCTTCATGAAGACGGAGAATGCGATGACGATGGGACGGTGGATTCGCGGGGGACTGCTGGCGTTGGCGCTGACGTGTGGCCTGCCCACGCAGGCGTGGGGACAGGCACCGACGCCGTCGACGTTCACGATTGCGCGGAGCCCCTCCATCTCCGGGGAGGGGGGCGACACGGTGGCGATCTCCGTGGTGGAGAACGCCGTGCGCACCGGGGCGACGCAGGCCGTGGTGCTCCAAGTCATCGACGCGACCACGGGCAGCGTGCTGGCGCAGACCCAGGGGACCGTGGGGCCGGACGCGCCCCTGCGGCTCATCTACCGGCCATCGGTGGGGGGGCCCGTGTTCGCGCGTGCGTTCGCGCCCAAGAGCGGGCCGCAGCTCTCCATGGCCATCATCACCGTGGAGCGCTGGAATCCACGCTCCCCGACGGCGTGGAGCCACCTCCAGAGCTGTCACTGGGAGCTGGTCCCCATCATGCCCGAGCCCGACCGTCCTGATGACGGCCCCACCACCCTGGTCCGCGTCTGTGTTCCGGACGAGCCGCCCACGCTCCAGGTCCGCGCGGCGCCCTGAAGGACGAGATGCCCACGACGCGGCGGCTCAGGTGCGACACAGCGAAGCACCTCACCCTCGTGGTGGGGATGATGCTCGTCGTGTGCCCGGCCGCCGCGTCCTCCTCGGAGCCCGCTCGCGCGCAGTCGCCCACGCTCGTGGATTGCCAGGAGCGCTTCGCGGCCCGTCCCGAGGACCACGAAGCGGTGATGTGCTTCTATGAGTGCGCGCAGGCGCCTCATGCGCGGGACACCGTTCGTCGGGCGCTGATTTCGCTGGGGGAGCGTCACCCCGCGAACGGGTGGCTCGCCCTCGTGCTCGGGCACGTGGAGTACCTGTCGGACCGGGAGGCCGCCGAGGCGGCCTACCTCCGCGCCGCGGACATCTTCCGGGAGCGACAGAACGCGGAGGGAGAGGTCCTCGCGGGCATCAACCTGCGCTCCATCATGTTGAGACAGAAGCGCACCGAGGAGGCGCTGAGCTGGACACACCGCGTGGGAGAGGTGGCAAACGCGTCCGGCAGGCCGGACCTGCGCGCCCGCGCGCTCATCGTCGAGGCCAGCCAGCTCCACGAGGTGGAGTACGACCTCGGCCGCGCCTTCCGCGTCCTCAAGCGCGCCGAGCCGCTCACCTTCCCCGACGGCACCCCGGGCTTGAAGAAGCAGTACCTGACGATGCTCCACATCATCAGCGAGCGCCTGGGGCGACTGGAGGAGGCCACCGAGGCCACCCTGCGTCTGGTGGAGCTGGCGAGGAGCTCGCGAGACCTCATCTCGGAGGCCCGCGCCCGGCACACCCTCGCCAACCTCATGACGCGCCGGCATCTGCGGGACAGGGCTCCTGAGACACGGTCCCAGGCCCTGCGGATGGCCCGCGAGGCCCTCGTCGCCTCGCGCAACGCGGGAGTCCGTCAGCTCGAGGCGAAGGCGCTGCGGCTCATCGCCGACCTGCTCGGGGAGAGCCCGGAGGAGCAACGCGAGGCCGAGGAGCTGCTGCGCCTGTGCATGCGCATCGCGGAGGAGCTGGCCTCGGATGAGCGGAAGATTTCGTGTCTGTGGACGCGCGCGGAGCGACGAGCGGGCGTCGACCCCGTCGGCGCCATCCAGGACTCGGAGGAGTCCATCCAGCTCGCGCTCCGGGTCGCGGACCCGCTGGTCCTCGCCCTGGCCCTGCGGGGGCGCGGGCAGGTGGCGTACCTGACGCAGCCGCTCCCCGTGGCGCTCGAGCACGTCGAGCGCGCCCTCGACGCGGTGGAGTCCCTGCGAGCCTCGCAGAGTGATGCCCTCATCCAGGCGGAGCTGTTCGCGAGCTGGGCAAGCGACTACCACCGGCTCGCGGGCTGGACGCTGGAGGCGGGGGGCGCCACGGGAAAGGCCGCCCTGCTCGACCCGCGCGAGGCGATGAGCCGGGCCTTCGCCGTGAGCGAGCGCATGCGGGCCAGGAGCCTGCTCGACGCGCTGGCGGCGTCCCACGCGCTCGCGACCACCGCGGAGACGCCGGAGCGCAAGGCCCAGCGCGCCGAGGTCCGCGGACGATTGACGACCGTGCAGCGGCGACTGCTGGAGACGACGCACACCGCGGCTCAGCGCGAGGCCGCGCTGCGAGAGCTGCAGGAGCTGGAGCGCGTGGAGCGCGACCTGCGCACCGCGCCACGCCAGGGCACCCGGGAGTTCGCCTCCCTCGCGAGCATCGAGCAGGGGCTCGGCGAGGACGAGGCCCTGCTGGCCTTCCTCGTGGGCGACGACACGGACACCCGGGGAGACTTCGCGGGGGGAGCCTGGGTGCTGGCGGTGACGCGGACCGGGACGCGCGCGCACCGCATCCCCGAGCGGGCGCGCCTGACGCCCGCCGTCGCGCTGTTCTCAGGGCTGCTCGAGCGGCGCGACGGCTCCGAGGCGGGCGCGGCGGCGGCCTTGTACGCCCAGCTTCTCGGCCCCGCCCTCGCGGAGCTGCCCACCGGGGTGCGTCGCCTGCTGGTGGTCCCGGATGGCCCGCTGCATGACCTGCCCTTCGCCGCGCTGAGGCAGGACGCGGAAGGGCCGCCCCTGGTCGCCCGCTACGAGCTGTCCCTGATGCCATCCGCGAGCCTGTGGCGCCACTGGCGTCAGGCCTCCGCTCCGCCTCCGGGAGGCGAGGCCCTGGTCCTCGCGGACCCGGACCGGAGCGTGCGTGTGTCGGACGCGCGCACCGTCGCGAAGGAGCGCATGGGTGTATTCACCGAGGCCGCGCGAGTCGGCGCGCTGCCCGAGGCGAGACGCGAGGGGCACGCGGTGATGGAGGCCCTGCGCGGCACGGCCGTGACGCCCCACCTGCGCACGGGCACCGAGGCCTCCGAGCGCGCGCTCAAGAGCGCGGACCTGGCGCGGGTGAGGGTGCTGCACGTGGCGGGGCACGCCGTCGTCGACGCCGAGGCCCCCGAGCGCTCGGCGCTGGTGCTCGCTCCGGGCAGTGAGCAGGAGGACGGCATCCTCCAGCCGCGCGAAATCGCCGAGCTGCATCTCCAGGGCGCGCTGGTGGTGCTGTCGGCGTGTCGCAGCGCCTCCGGCGCGGTGCTCCCGGGCGAGGGCGTGCTGAGCCTGTCGCGTGCCTTCTTCGAGGCGGGCTCGCGCGCGGTGGTGGCCAGCCTGTGGCCCCTGCGCGACGCCGAGGCGGCGGACCTGGTGGAGCACTTCTATCAATACCTGGCCCAGGGCCTGAGCAGCTCGGCGGCGCTGAGGCGCGCCCAGCTTGAAGCCATTGAAGACGGCCTTCCCCCGGCGGCCTGGGCGGGACTGGTGGTGCTGGGAGACGCCTCGCTCGCGGTGACGGCACCACGGGAAGACAGTCTGTCCTCGGGCTCGCTCATGGTGGGGACCGGCACACTCGCTTTGGTGCTCTTCGCCGGCATCCTGGTGTGGCGAGCACGGCGCAGCGCCTATCCAAAATCTGCGTCATGAGTGCGCCAACGCTGCGTCTGACCCTCGCCGCCAACGTGAGTGAGCGAGACGCGCACGAGCCGAGGCCAGGAGGGTAGCGGTCGATTTCCTGCAACGGTGTCGCCCGCCCTGTCTCTTCCCATCAGGAGGGGGGTTCATGCCCCCCATGACTCCTCGGGAGGACGACATGAAGGCGACGACGCGGTACCTGGTGCTTCTCTCCATGCTGGTAGTGGGCTGTGGTGACTCGAACGAAGCCGAGGTGGACGCGGGCACCGACTCGCTCCCAGAGACCTTGGCGTGTGGCGACACAAGCTGCAAGCGCGCCACTCAATACTGCGCGACCATCGTCACCGATGTGACGAGCCACCTGTGTCTGACCAAGGAGGCGAGCTGCAAGAGCTGCGACTGCGTGAATCTGGACACAGACCTCACCGCCCAGACCGGGCGCCAGGACTGCACCGCGACCTCCAGGCTGGATGTGTACTTCTCCTGTGCCTATTACGATGATGTGGACTACATCAAGACCTCCTGCACGGTACGCGCTCGCTGAAAGGACCAGGCTGACAGGGGCGCAAACACCCCCTTCGCTGGAGAACCCGCCCCGCTGTCAGGTCCGGGCCTGCCAGGTCAGCCACTCCCCCGGACGTGCGAGCTCCACGTTCACCTTCCGCTTGCGCGCAGCGGCCAGGAGCAGCGCTTCCGCGTCTGGAACCTCCTGGTAGTCCTTGGAGGCGGCGACGCCGTAGTGGATGGGCACGAGGAGCCTTGCTCCCAACACCACGGCCGCGGCCACCGCCTGCTCGGGCGTCAGGACGGCATGCACGTCGCTCACCGGCTTGCGCCAGCCGAAGCGCGCCCCATTGATGGGCAGGAAGGCCGCATCGAAGGGGCCGAACTGACGCCCGATGCGCCACCAGGACCCGTGCCATAGCGTGTCGCCGCAGTGGATGACGCGGCGGCCTCCGCCAGAGACGATCCACGAAACCTGGGGATCCCCATAACCGTCCGCCGCGGGGACGGCGGTGGCGGTGAAGTCGTTGAGCAGGATGGGCTCGTAGAGCGGCGCGGGCCGCACGCGGAAGCCCGACGCGGCGGCCGCCGCGGCCATGTCCGGGGCGCACACCAGCGTCCCGGTGTCCCCCAGCGCCTGACGGACGGCCACCGGGTCGAAGTGGTCGGAATGACGATGCGTCACCAGGACGAAGCGGCCCCCGCCGCTCACGTCCATCGGGACGAGCGGGTCCTTCAGCGCGGCCCCCCACACGGTGGGGTCGCTCAACGGGTCCAGGAAGAGCGTGTCCTGTCCGAGCCCCAGCCGCACGCCGGCCCAGGCCAGCCGCTGGGCGCGCAGCGCGGCGCTGTCGACAGGCTTCGTCGCACGGCCCGTCCCAGGGGGGAGCAGGACCGCGCCCGCGGAGAGCGCCACCGCCGCACGCAGGAAATCCCGACGGCCCGGCCGCGAGGGCTGAGCCATCTTGCCCCGTCCCTCCGTGTTCGAGGTCTCCAGGCTCACCGAACCCCCGGGGAGGCCACGAGGTTGATGCCAAAGAGGCGCACGCCAGTCTCGGTCCGCGGCTGATGACGGCTTGCCGGCGGGAAGAACAGGTACGAGCCCGGTCCCAAGCGCTGCTCCCCCTCGATGAGCTCGCCGCTCACCACGAGGACCTCCTCGCCGGTGTCGTGGACGTCCACAAAGGGCCACTGACTCCCGGGGGCCATGTCCACGACCCAGACCCTCACGTCACGAGTACTCGGCAAGTCCCTCCGAAGGCAGCCAGGGCCGACGACGACCGGCGCAACGTCGTCGATTCGCACCGACGACCATGGGGGTACGACAGGGCGCTGCGTCCTCGGGGAGCTGTCTGTATGGGGCATCCGTCCGCCCTCCTGGCATGGGGACGCCCATGTTAAGGACCTCCACTCCATGAGCGCAGCGAAACGATTTCACGAAGATGCTGAACAAGGTTCATGTGAAGCTGACCGGCATGCTCGAGCTCCGTCACTTCAAGCTGATTGCCGCGGTCGCCGACACTGGGAGCCTGGCCGCCGCGAGCCGGCAGCTTCACCTCACGTCCTCGGCTTTGAGCCACCAGCTCCGCGATGCCGAGGAGCGCCTGGGCGTGCAGCTGTTCCAGCGCCGCCAGCGCCGCCTGCTCCTGACCGGCGCAGGCGAGAAGCTGCTCCTCTCCGCACGGCGGGTCCTGAGCGAGGTGGCCCAGGCCGAGGCGGTCTGCCGTGCGCACCCGCAGGACGACCTGCTCCGGCTCAGCACGGGCTGCTACACAGTGTATGGCTGGCTGCCGCCCATCCTGGGGCGGTGGCAGGCCGAGCACCCACGCGTCGAGCTGCGCATCGTCCTGGAGGCCACGCGTCAGCCGCTTGGGGCGCTGCTGAATGGCGAGCTGGACCTCGCCTTGACCACCGACGTCCCGCGGCAGGCCCGCCTGGCACAGACCGCGCTCTTCGAGGACGAGCTCATGCTGGTGGTCCCCGAGGACCACGCGCTGGCGCGGCGGGGACACGTCACGGCGGAGGACCTGACGCGGGAGCACCTGCTCACCTATGCCGCGCCTCGGGAGCAACTCGATGTCTTCACGCGCGTGCTCTGGCCCGCGGGCATCGAGCCGCACCGGGTCTCCCCCGTCCCCCTCACCGAGGCGCTGATCGAGCTGGTGCGTGGCGGTATCGGCGTGACGGCGCTGCCCGAATGGATGCTGCCGGACCAGCGCCATGGACTGCGGACCGTCCGGCTCACTCCTCGGGGAATCCGACGCCGCTGGAGCGCCGTCACCCGCGCATCCCGGCAGCGCCCCGCTCCACTGACCCACTTCATCCAGCTGCTCCGCGAGCGCTTCTCCCACCACGGCAAAGCAGGGCCCCGGGCGGCCTCACGGCGAGGAGCTCCGCCGCGCATGGGCGGAGCTCCGCGGGCCTCGCCTCCAGACTGACAGCGGTCTGATGGGGGCAAAAGCCGCGCCGCTCGCGCCGTACCGTCATGCGTCCGGCACGACGCAGCCCGCGTCCCCGGAGGACGCATCCAGGGACATGCCGCGCGCGTCCGAACTGGATTCTGGTGGGATGCAACCCGGCGCGCCCCTGGCCCTGAAGTTGCTAACCCAACAGTCACGCGTCAGGCCGCTTCTGCGGCCAACGCGCCGGTCCGCGTTGTCCTCACGGTCCAGAAACACGTTTTGAAACATGGCGGCCGAGCCGCCGTGACGGACGTGTGAGCGACAACGCCGGCTGGTTTCCAGGCCGGCAGTCCCCCGACTGCCGCCTCATTCTTGGAGGGAACGGATGGGCGACGCGCTCTTTGGCTACGACATGGTTTTGCAGGTCACCCAGAATGAGATCAACTCCCAGTTCTCCAGGTTGATGCAACAGGGCTACATCGACACCCTGCTGAAGACCAACGGAATGGCCGCCGCTGGTGGCGCCTTCGGCGGTGGAGAGATGACCTTGACCTCCTACCTGCGCGGCTACATCGCGCAGCCCACCGTGGCGCAGCCGATGGTCATCCTGGCCTCCGGCAACAACGCGCAGCAGTGCCTGTTCCAATTCGCGCTGCAGAGCCAGCAACTCACGCAGACGGTCATGGACCAGCTCGGCTTCACCCAGGACCAGGTGGACGCCGCGTTCGCCCACCCACAGCCGGGCCCCAACAACTCGCAGTACGGCCTGCTGGTGAACCAGGAGGACGTTGAATACGAAAGCAACGGCTCCTCTCAGACGGGGTCAGACCAGACGGTGTACTACTGGCTACAGAGAACGTCTGTCACCGTGGGCACCACCACGACCTATACCAACTACCTGGTGCCGGCGCTGTTCTACATGTCGGGCGGCGCCTACCCCACCCTGGTGGACCTGACAGGCCTGCCGCTGCGCTTCACGGTGAACCTGGACGCCATTCCCACCACGCCGCAAGGCATCACCGCCCTGGTCAATGAAGGCATCATGCCGCCGCAGGTGCTGGACACCATCAGCGGCAACGGCTTCGACAGCGCGTACTTCTCCTTGCAGCAGTTGTTCCTGAACTTCGACACCACCGACTTCACGCAGTGGAGCACGACCGCACCGCCCACCAGCACCTCCGTGACGGGCGCGTCCATCAACACGACCAGCAACACGTTCTCCATCTCCACCACCACCCTGGCGCAGCTGGAAGAGGACCCGAGCTTCCTCACCGAGGTGAGCGTCGCGTTGCAATACGCGTTCGGCGTGGGGGCGACCTACGACGGCAACCCCGCCTCCACGCCGTACATCATCGGAGTCACGGCCACCTCCACCAACCCGGCGCAGACCGCCCCCGGCAGCACCCCCATCCTGGTGCCCACCTCGGTCGGCTTCTCCAGCCTCCTCAACACCGCCGACAGCGGCCTGTCCGTCCTGAACTACCAGGTGATGGGCGGCGGCAACACCAATCCCGCCCAGCCAGCGCCCAGCGTCGGCACGAACTTCGTCACCACCAACAACTATTCGGGCGAGCTGCTGTTCTCCGAAGCGACGTTCTTCACCCCGGAGATCTTCAACCCCCTGGTGGCGGCGCTCACCTCGGAGCACGCCCCCACCCCGTCCTGGCAGCAAAGCGGGACGAAGTTCACCTATCAGACCAACTATTCCTGGACCGTCAGCAGCACGCCGCCACCGGACAACTGGCTGAAGACAGGCACCTACCAGGTGGTGACGCAGAAGGAGAGCCCGAGCTACATCATCTCGGTCAGCGGAAACACGGTCAACGTCTCGGGCTCACTGTCCATCACCCAGCAGCTCTCTGCCACGCTGGAGGTGTTCAGCGTCGAAATCCCCATCGTCTGGAGCGTGACCTGCTCCTCCACGTTCTCTCAGGTCCTGACCCTGGCGGTGGGAGGGAACGGCTACGACCTGGTGGTGAACCAGTCACAGGCCACCTTCAGCGACCCGGTGAACGGGCCCATCCAGTCGAACAACTGGGAGGCGGGCCTGAGCTCCTTCGTTATCGAGGCCGCGTTGGTGGCCATTGACCTGCTGTTCCCCACGCCCACGCTGCTGACGATGCTCAACCCGGCTTCGTACATGACCAAGACGGTGCATTCGAACATCGGCAACGCGTTCAACCAGCTCAGCGCCCAATTGAACAAGGACCTGACGGGCAGCGCCACCAGCAACTTCATCTCGCCCACCGGTGACGTGTTCCTGCTGAACGCACCGCGGTTCAACGACACGTTGGATCTGCAGATGGACGTCACCTACAGCGTCTGACGGAGAATTCCCTCACATGGCCACGGCACCCCATTCGTCCACCACCAGCGTCGTCATCCCCAGCACGCTGCCGAACAACCCGTCGCTGACCGTCAGCGCCAGCGGCTCGCTGATGAAGAACTACCTGCCGGCGCTGCCCATCGCGCCCGGCGACCAGGTCACCGCCGCCTGCGACTCCAACGGCGCCCCCATCGTCTTCTCCTTCGGAGCCGACAGCGGGGATTTCTATGCCATCGTCAACGTCAGCAACGACCCCACGGGCTGGAGCCAGATCGACCTGCTCCCGGGCGTGGCGGCCCTGGGCAAGCCGGTCTATTTCGCCAGCGGTCAATTGAGCAACGGCAATCTCTGCCTGTTTTTGGCATGCCAGGACACGACCTCCGGCGCGGTGAGCACCTATGTGGCCGGGCCGCTGTCGAACAACCTGCAGCAGACAAACCTGGCGCAACTGGCCTCGCTGTGGACCCCGGCCGGCAACCCGCTGCCCGGCTCGAGCGTGAACCGCGCCAGCATCAGCCCGCTGGACGACGGCCAGGGCTTCGGCATTCCAATGCTTGCCGTGGGCCTGGTCGACCCCCACACCACCGACGTCCTCACCTACATGATGCAGTCCACGGTCAACACGACGACCGGTGCCATCACCTGGAACTGGACCGCCTTCCCCTCGCCCACAGACGCCCGGACGGTGCTGGACTACGCGCCCGGGGCCATCGCCGACCTGGGCCAGGGCCTGTACATGCTGTACGCCAGGCAGGACGGCAGCACCCAGCTCATCTTCAAGACGCTGCTCAACGAGTTCGGGCGCGACTACGTGCGGGCGCTGACCGTCCCCGCGGGCCAGAACAGCCTCCAGACCACCGCGGGCAGCGGCACCACCAGCTATCTCTATGCGGGCGGAGCGGCCGGTCTCGTGTTCTGGGATGCCAGTGCCCAGCTCGACTCGAAGGCAACGGCTTGGACGGCCGCACAGACCATCGCCACGGACTCCCAACTGCCAGGCATGAGCGCCGGCGGTCTCGTCGTCCGGCAGAACTTCAACAAACCCAACGCGATTGCGGCCTGGGCGCTCTCCGGCAGCAATCTCTACCTGCTCAGCCAGTTCGAATACCAGGGCGCCCTGCACTGGACGACGCCGCTGGTGCTGAAGACCGACATCGCGCTCATCGCGCCGCTCATCAATCCCGTCACCCGCGCCAACGAGCTGGTGTTCCTGACCACGGACTGGGAGAGCCAGAAAGCCATCCACTATCTCTGGCAGGACCCGGCCACCACGCTCTGGCAGGAGGAGACCATCCCCCTGTACAACGGCGACAAGGTGCAGGAGGTCAGCAGCTACAGCACCAAGCTCAGCTTCCGCATCAACGGCCAGGCGCCAGCGGCGCGCCTCCCGCTGACCCTGACCAGCGCCAGCTACCAGAGCCTGCTTGTCAACGGCCTGAAATACACCGTGAACGCCGGCGCGAGCGTGCAGGTCGAGACCAACGTCACCGGCGGGCTCGACATCATCCAGCAGATCCAGGACCTGGCGGTCTCCACCTTCACGCTGACCAGCACCGCCTTCACGGACACGCTGCAGCTCAACCCCGCCAGCAACGTCTACAAGAAGCTGGCCGCCGTGCGGACCGGCGCGGACATCCCCGTGCTGCCGTCCACCCTGCCCCAGGGCGTGACGGCCGATCAGATCGCCAGCGCCGTCGCCCAGATGATGGCCTTCACGCCGGAGCAGCCCTACCCCACCGAGGTCATCAGCGTCGTCGGCACCGCGCCCCAGGCCAAGGCCGTGGCGCGCACGGCACGGCCGCCCCAGGTGTTCGCCCTGTCCTTCGGCCCGCAAGGCATCCGGTACCACACGGGCGCCGAGGCGACCCAGTTCGGCGTCGTCGGAACCGTGGGAGAGTGGATCGTCGACGCCGTCGGTGATGTGGTGCAGTTCATCGGCAACGTGGTGGGGCAGATTGGCCACATGCTGTTCGAGGTGGCGGCGACGGTGATCAAGATCACCCTCAACGTCGCCGGCCGCGTCATCAA
This sequence comes from Myxococcus sp. AM010, assembly GCF_013372585.1. Taxonomy (NCBI): domain Bacteria; kingdom Pseudomonadati; phylum Myxococcota; class Myxococcia; order Myxococcales; family Myxococcaceae; genus Myxococcus; species Myxococcus sp. AM010. Next base: position 94,122 of record NZ_JABXEO010000009.1, on the reverse strand, counting down.
GTTCGTCATCCAGAACTTCCCGCAACTTTTCGCCTTCCTGACGGCGCTGTTCAAGGCGCTGATGGTCGGCCTGGACAAGCTGATCGGCTGGCTCGGCGAGCTGTTCGGCTGGGATGACATCTGGGCCACGCACCTGGTCATCGCGAAGACGCTCACCGGCGCCCTGGATGCGCTGGCCAAGGAGGCGCAGCAGGACTCAGCCAAGCTCAAGAAGAAGATGGCGAGCATCATCGCCGGACCGCTGGGCTTCGCCCGCGAGAACTTCGCGAGCATGACGGTGCCCGCGAGCGTCGCGTCCATGGTCCCCAGTCAGGCGGCCGCGGCCACGCAGCAGAGTCAGCCCAGCATCAACCTCGATACGCCCATCGCGAGCTGGGCCAGCTACCAGACGCAGTACAGCGGCATGCTCCTGGGCGGCGGTCCAGCAGGAGACCTGCCTGCGCCCGTGCAGAAGTTCATCGACGACGTGCTGATTCCCACCTGCTTCGTCCTGGTCAAGGCGATCGAGGAGGACTGGAAGAACCTGCAGGCCGTGTTCACCGGTGAGGGGACGACGGTCGAGAACATCGTCACCTTCCTGCAGGGCCTGGCGAAGACCATCATCGACACGCTGGAAGTCGTGCTGCTGGGCTGCGTCGACTACCTGCTCGACCTTGTGCCGTGGGTGGTGCAGTTGCTGACCGAGCCGGTCAACATGCCGTTCATCTCCGGCTTCTACACCTGGCTGACCAGCGCGCTCGGACAGGGTGACAACCCGTCCGAGGAGCTGACGGCGGTGAACCTCATGTCGCTGCTGGTGGCGATCCCCTATACCTACCTCTACAAGATCGCCAACGACGGCCAGGCGCCCTTCCCTTCCTCTGGGAGCAACACGAAGAGCAAGAAGCGGGAGGTTGAACCGCTGGACCTTTGGACGAGCATGATGCGGCTGGACACTGCGCAGAGCTCGAGCCGGAAGGAAGCCAGCACCGCGGCCAAGCGCTATTCGGTGATTGGCGCGGGAATCGCGTCGGTGTCCGCCCTGCTCGCATCCCTGATGGGCTTCGTGCGAGCCGGCCTGGAGGAGGCAGCGCAGAAGGGGAAGAGCGGCAAGTGCCTGCTGGCGGCCATCCTCGCCATGGGGGGCATTGCCGCCGCCTTCACCTACCCCGTCGAAACCCCCGCGATGGACGGCACGGCGCACGACCTGCGGCTCGCCGTCTGGGTCGCGAGCATCCTGCGCATGGCCTGCACGGCGCTGCCCATCCCCTCCGTCGCGGTGCGAGGCACGATCAAGGCCTGCTTCGATGCCGGCATCGGCGTCGCCGCCATCAGCAGCGACATCATCGGCTCCCCCAGCAACTCGACCTGGTGCAGCGACGTCTGCTCCAACCTGGGCGGCGTCATCACCGGCATCAGCACGGCGATCGTCGAGGTCCAGCCCGAGGCCGCGGTCACCATGATTGGCGGCATGGGCCTGTCCTATCTGGGCGGCAATCTGGTGGCCCTCGTCACCGCGCTCTCGATGAACATCTCCAAGGCGGAGGCCATCTACTTCCAGAACGTGGGCGGCTGAGTCGCTTTCAGCCTCACGTGAGAGGAGCTGGAGGCTTTCCGGCGTGTCGGGTGTGGTCGCATCCTGCGCAGGCAGCGCGGCCCGCCTGCGCCACCGCGGGCGCAGGTCCCTGCGCCGCTACGTCGTGGCCCTGGAGGCTCACCGCGGCGTGAAGGTGGCCCAGCTCGCCTCCTTGGATGACAGGCCCGCCAGCGCCAGCGCTTCCATGAGCCATTCGCTGACGCGGAACGTGTTCACGGACGGGTACGTCGAACTCCTGCCTTGGCCCGCCAGGTGGGAGTCTCCCAGCCGACGCTGTCGCGGTGGCCGCGCGGCATGGGCAGGTGACACGCAATCGTCCGCCGCCCCGGGCGTAGCCGCTCCGGAAGCCTCCGACCGGCTCCAGGAGACGTGCCGAGTGGATACCGTTCTGGGTGGATTGCGTCAGAGCCTGCGCGCACTGGGCCGCAGCCCCGGCTTCACGCTGGGGTGTGTGCTGATGCTGGCGGTGGGCATTGGAGCAAGCACCGCGCTCTTCAGCGTGGTGGAAGGCGTTTTGCTGCGCCCCCTGCCCTATCCGCGCCCCGAGCGCCTCGTGGAGCTCTCCCAGCGCGCGGCGGACGGCCATCCGATGCGGTTTTCGGACCCCAACTTCGAGGACGTGCGGACGCGCGCTCGCACCGTCTCTGCGCTGGCCCAGGTGTCGGGAGCCGCGAGCGTCACCGTCATGGGCGCCGACGCGCCGGCCTTCGCCACGCTGGCGCTCGCCTCGCGCGACTTCTTCCCCGCCTTCGCGGTGCGGCCAGTCCAGGGCCGCCTCTTCGCGAAGGAGGAGCAGCAGCCGGGAGGTGCTCCCGTGGTGGTGGTGAGCCACGCCTTCTGGAAGCGCTACCTGGGCGCACGGCCGCTGCCCCTGCCGGACACCCTCACCTTCGAGGGACGCGCCTACACCGTGGTGGGCGTGATGCCCGAGTCCTTCGACTACCCGGTGGGCACGCAGCTGTGGGTTCCGCGCGAGCTGGAGGCCCCCCTGCCCAGCCGCACCGCGCACAACTGGAGGGTGGTGGGAAGGCTGGCGGACGGCGTCGACCTCCAGGCCGCGCGAGCGGAGCTTACCCACATCGCCCGCGAGCTCGAGGCCCAGTACGGCCAGGACACGCGGATGCATGACATCGCCGTGGAGCCCTTGCAAGAGAGCCTGGTGGGCCGCGTGCGGTCCACGCTCTACCTGCTGTCGGGCGCCGCGGCCTTTCTGCTGCTGGTGGCGGGCGCCAACGTCACGAACCTGCTGCTCGCCCGCGCGGCCACCCGTGCCCGGGAGCTCGCCATCCACGTGGCCCTGGGCGCTGGGCCTGGAGCGTTGATACGGCGCTTCCTCATGGAGTCGCTCCTGCTGTCACTGGCGGGAGGCGCGCTGGGGGCGGTGCTCGCCGCCTGGGGCGTGCGCGCGCTGCTCGCGGCCGAGCCGGGCCACCTGCCACGCGTCCACGAGGTGGGGGTGAACGCCACGGTGCTCCTCTTCACCCTCGGGCTCTCGCTCCTGCTCGCGCTGGGGCTGGGCTTGCTGACGGCGCTGCGCGCGGCGCGGCAGCCCCCGGGGGCCACGCTGGCGGGCGCCGGGCGCATGCACACCGGCGGAGGCGGCGCCGAGCGCACGCGCCGCGCCCTCGTCGTGGGACAGCTCGCGCTCGCGTTGGTCCTCCTGGTGGGTGCGGCGCTGCTCGGGCGGAGCTTGATGGGGCTGCTCTCGCTGGACCCCGGGTATCGCACCAAGGAGGTCGCGGTGCTCAGCCTCGTGCTCCCGCCGGCCGAGGACGAGGCGCAGGGGCGGCGCAACGTGCAGTTGCAAGCGCACCTCCTCTCGCGGCTGGCGTCGCTGCCCGGCGTGCGCGCGGTGGGCGCCGTGAGCAACTTCCCGCTCGAGGGAAGCCCGGCGGGAGATGGCACCTTCCTCGTGCTCAACCGCCCCGACGAGGTGGGGGACTTCGAGGACTTCGGGCGGCTGGCGCGTGAGCCCCAGCGCACCGGCTCCGCTGAGTACCGCGTGGCGAGCGAGGGCTACTTCGCCGCGCTCGGCATCCCGCTCATACGCGGTCGGCTGTTCGATGCGCGCGACACCATCGACGCGCCCCACGTGGCCGTCATCAGTGAGTCGCTCGCGAAGGCCCGCTGGCCCCATGAGGACCCGCTGGGCAAGCTCATCCAGTTCGGCAACATGGACGGAGACCTGCGTCCCTTCACCATTGTCGGCGTGGTCGGGGACGTGCGGGAGCAAGGGCTGGATGACGCGCCCAGGCCCATGTTCTATGGCGGCTCCCGGCAGCGTCTGCGGGCCTCCTCCCGCGTCCACCTCGCCGTGCACGGTCCGATGGGCTCCGCGGCCCTGGCCACCGCGGCGCGGCCGGTGCTGCGTGAGCTTGCCCCCGAGCTGCCCTCGCGCCTGTCCACGGTGGAGGAACTGCTCGCGGGCTCGCTCGCCCCCAGGCGCTTCAGCCTCCTGCTGCTGGGCGCCTTCGGTGCGATGGCGCTCCTGCTCTCGGTGGCGGGGCTCGCGGCCGTCGTGTCCTACGCGGTGGCGCAGCGCACGCGAGAATTCGGCATCCGCTTCGCGCTGGGTGCGACGACGGAAGACGTGCTGGGGCTGGTGCTCCGGCAGGCGGCGCGGCTCGCGGGGCTGGGAATCGTCTTGGGCCTGCTGGGGGCCGTGGGGCTCAGCCAGGTGCTCACGGGGCTCGTGTACGGGGTGAGCACCACGGACCCGCTCGTCTTCGTCGCGGTGGCGCTCCTCCTGCTCGGCGTGGCGCTGCTCGCGAGCTGGCTGCCGGCCCGACGCGCCTCGCGCGTGGACCCGATGACCGTGCTTCGCTCCGAGGCCTGAAGCGCCTGTACCCACCCCAATGGCTGCGTCAGAACGGGCGAGGCGGGGTCAGCGGCCGCCGTCGAGCGCGATGAGCTGCGAGCAGGTGCCCGACGGCAGTGGCCCATACCAGGTCCGAACGCCGCACCGGGTGGTATCGCTGCATTCCCCCGTGCGCGCTGGCGCAGCCGCGCCCTGGCGCACGAAATGAGGAAACTCCAAGTCAGCCCGGTGGTCGCGCCACCTCCCAAAAGAACTGGATGATTGGAGAGTCCAGCAGCGCCCAGCGGGGCGGCTGCGCCGGCACACACGGAGGAACGGCAGCAGGACGCGCGCGTCGCGAGGGCGGTGGGAACCCCAGCCATCCCACGAGATGGCTGGGGCTTGTCTTCGCGTCGCCCGAGGACAACCCACGCTCAAGCCCAAACGCGACGCGCACGCATCACAGCTCGCAATGTCCCCCTGTGAGGGCGTCCTGACGATAGACGCCCTCCTTCCCCGCGACCGGCTGGAGGTCATACCCACAATCATTGAGGGGAGGGAAGTTCGGGAACCCGGCACTCTTGAAATTGGAAATACTATTCTTCAGGTTCTCCTGGCTCGGCCTGAAGTGTCCGCTGTCATTGGTGATTGACTGAATCACGCCATTGACTACCTTGACCGTGCCCGCGCCAATGACCTTGATCTGCTGTCGAACTTCCTGTCCCGGCTGTGTGTTCGGCGACGGCAGTCCCGCGATCGAACCCATCAGGATCCCGGCGTGGGTTGTCAACCTTGGCTTGCTACAATAACGGGTCGAGGTATCCTGCGCCCTGGGTTCGCCGACGCAGTTGGCCGTGCCGCGTATCTGAATGTAGCGGCCATCCACATTGACCATGTAGATCCTGCTGTCCCGGGCGTCGATGACGTACAGGGTCTCGCTCACCGAGCTCACGTTCCACGTATCCACCCGCGTGTTGGTGGACTTGTAATAGGCGATCCCCTCATGGAAGACGACTTCATAGGCCGCGAGCGCGTTGTTCGGAATCCCCTTGGCACAACTGGACACACCCAGCCAGGATTCGCACACACCATTGGCGACCGTTCCGTTGTCGTTATACTCCAAGAACACAGGGAAATCCTTGCAAATCTGCCCGGAGGGGCAGCTTGGCTGGCAGACGCCACTGCCATTGACTTGCAAGCCAGCCGCGCATGACTTGGTGTACTGAGTGCATGAACACGACTCCTTGACGCAGCAGAAGTTGAATGGCCAGTAGACACACACCTCCTGCGCGCACTGGATGCACGGCTTCTGATTGGCGCCACCACAGTCCGACATGGTGACCGACGCCTCGGCCAGCGCATCTGGGGAGGCCGAGCGGCTCATGAACGAAGGGCCATGCCCTCTGCTTTGAGCGATATCTGCGTAGGTGAGCGGATACCCCCTGCTGGCCGCGACCGAGATGAGCAGCGCGTCGGTCGTGGCGGTACGCAAAGCCGCCATCAAATCGTGGTCGTTGACCGCTGCGTTCAGCAGGGCATTCATCGCCGCGTTGTACGTGGGCTGTCCTGGCGTGGGAGGCGCGACACAAGTGACCGCTGAAGAGGGAGAGGCCACCGTGGGGCTCACGAAGTCGAACCAGGGCTGCTGCTTTTCCGCGCACAATTGCTTGCCAGCACCGTGCTCCACGTAGGGGTCGAGGAGTTGGTTTGAACCACTACCGAAGGGGGCGGAGGCGCCATAGTTCGCCACGCCATTCGTCCACCAGGCCTGACCGCTGGTGGCAGTTGGCCAGATCACGTAACTCGCCGTCGTCGACCCGGTCATCTGAGGAACGAGCAGGTCGGTCCACTTCAGCGTGATGGTGTTCCCCGCCTGTCCCTTGAAGACCAGGGTGTGGGCCGTGCCATCCACCACGATGTCCCAGACGTATCGAGCCCCCGCCTTTTCGGTGAGGCCAACGACGTTGCCGCTGGAGTCATACGCAACAATGGCCATCCCCATTCTGTTGTCGTGATAGCTCAGCGCCCAGAAACTCAAGCCGTTCGCGGTGACGATGGGACACAAGTCACTGGAGTACAGCGCATCAGGCCCCTGCATACATGTCTTCTTCAGCTCGATGGGTACGCGCAATGGCGTGGCCGCGTCGACGAAATGAACGGTGGGCGCAATCGTCACGTTCCCGGAGGGGGTCGCAAGCGAGCATCCACAGACGGCCTGGCCTCCGCCCGAGTCGATGCACGCCTTCACCGGTGGGTGATTCGGATCGTTGCTCCAGTTCCCCGCGAACACCATCCCATATTGCGCACAGACATCACCACACACAGCGGCAGCCGCGGCATTGCCCGCGATCTGCGGACTGCAACGATCGCCGACCGCGGCATCCGCCGTGGGCGCCATGAGAAAAGCCACGGCGAAAGACAAGACGAACGTTCTTCCAATCAGTGTCATGAGCGCTCCCCGCTGCGTCGCTTCCTTCAAGGACGCCTCGCGTCTCGCACTCGCCTGGCGTCGTGCAAGCTCAACAAGGCGAGTCTGACTATATGGAGCCGCCACAATCCCATGTCAAACCATGGGCACATGGCGACTGGCGCCCACCTGCCCTTCCCTCTCATCCTGTACGCCCAGCCCTCCGGTGAATGCGCAAGGCCTCGCTGAACGCACATCACCCCGGGTCGCCGCGACATATTTTTATGCTGGATGTGTCCACCCTGAGAGCAGAGGCAGACGCGCGAGGTACTGGCGTACGTGACGGCATTGCAACGGATGAGGCCAACGCGCACGGACTCGCACGACCCCTTCCCAGGCGTCGACTCCGCGCGCTCGGCGAGGGTGCCTTCGCGCCAGCGGCGGCGGCCCGGATAGCCGCGCGGCGACAAGGCCCATGCCTTCAGGGAGAACCGGCGGGGGGCCTCCTGCGAGGCAGCGCATCACGCGGCTGGGTATTACGCGAGCCAACCCCAGTCGCTGTCGTCCAGGAGCGGGAGCTGGCCCTTGCGGCGCCGGGTGGAGACCTCCTCGCGCCACGCCTCCCGTCCGCCCGGGAGCGGCCAGGCGCGTGAGACGGTTCCCCTCGGTTCCGAGGTGAAGTTGAGCAGCAGCATGCGGTTGACGCGGTCGACGGTCTCCGGCGTCGCTCCGGCGCGCAGTTGGAACTCCGCGCCGAACAAGGCGCCCTCCTCGCGGGCGGCGTTCCTGGTGCGAGAGCGGTCAACGACAGGCCACAAGCCCATCAGCGGAGGCGGCACGCCTTCAAGCAGCGCGGCGTGCATCCGGTCATGGCCATCCAGCACCACCCACTTCGCCAGGATGTCCACGAAGAGCAGCAGCACTGGCGGCAACGTCCCGTCCCTGGCGCGCTTTCGCCAGCTTTTCACACGCCCATCCTCGGGAGCGGAGAGCGCGCGCAGCCCGAGCACGGCGCCCGGCCGCTGTTCCGGCAGCGACTCCCACCGGGCCTCCTTCCACGCGAACAGGAACCGCGTCACGGCGGCCAGCGAGTGCGGTGGCATCGGAGGCTGACCGAAGCTCCACTCCATGGGGGAGACGGGGTGCCGCTCCGCCTTCTCCGCCGCGATGGCGCGCACGGGGCGCAGACACCAGTGGCCAGCGTGGAGCGCTGGCATGGGCGCCTCCACGAGCGCGCGCGCCACCCGCCAATTCCAGGCCACCCACCACGCCTCGGAGCCGGGCAAGGCCCTCACGCTCCGGACCTCGGGTGCGGACAACGGCGGCAGGAGCTGAGGAGCAGTGGCCGTTCCCCGAACGAAGATTGCGTGGTCCCAGTAAGAATCGATGCGGGTCCAGAGCAGCGTCTGTCCCCCGCCGCGCAACCGGATCCGATAGTCCGGAGCGGCGTCCAGATGCACCGAGGGCCGCCGCGCCCAGCGGCCCGTGGAGGGCACGCGCAGCAGCAGTCCAGGGCCAGGGGTCTCCAGTCCCCAGCTCCGGGTGTCATCAGCGACGATGGAGACTCCTGGGGTCATGCGACGCGCTCCTCACTGTGCCCGGTACCCACGGGCCCCTGGAAACTACCCGGTGGAGAGCAGACCCGATGAGCCGTGGGGCCCGTCGCGCCCCATCATGACGCGCGTTTCGACGCCCGCCATGACGCGGCAACGGAGTCTTGGGTAGGCACACCCACAAGCGCGTCGCGGGCCCCGGCACGTCTCCTCCAGATTCAATTGAAGAGTCAGTTGCTCGCTCGCATATTCGGGTCCGAACCTGGATACGCAGCCTCCAGAGTCCACACAGGTGAGCCATGGGACAGACCGCTGAACCCTCGAAGACGTCGCCGCTGGTCCTCACGAACCCCAAGGGACTGTTCGACCCGGCACCCTACGGCTTCTCACACGTGGCGCAGGTGGCCCCCGGCACGCGGCTCATCTACCTGGCGGGGCAAGGTGGGGAGATTGAGACCGGCGCGCTTGAGCCCGACTTCCGACTCCAGGTGCGGCAGGCGCTTCAGAACGTCCGCACGGCCCTGGAGTCCGTGGGGGCTGGCGTCGGCGATGTCGCCAAGCTCACGATGCTGGTGGTGGAGCACACGGAGGAGAAGCTCAGGGTCATCGGCTCCGAGCTGGACGCGGCCTGGAACGGCGGCATGAAGCCGACTTGTACGCTGATTCCTGTCCCTCGGCTGGCGCTGGACGGGATGCTCTTCGAAGTCGAAGCAGTCGCTGTCCTACCTGCCTGACAGGGAAGCCGACGTGGGCGTCGTTCTGGGCCGGTCATCACGCCTGGCTGCGCCGGGCGCGTGCGTGCACGCTCGTCCTTCAAGGAACAGCCCCAATCCGTCGCGGCCACGGTGGGCGCCTTCCTGTCCGAGGTAGCGCGGTGAGCGGACTGCTGGATTCCATCTGCCGTCGCTGTCGTTTGAGTCCATTCATTGGTCTCAGGTTTGTTTTATCTGCTCAGACTGGGAGATGACGTCATCCAGGACGCGCAGGAAGTCGCTGTCCGCAGGGCCCCGCGAGTCGCGAATGGCGAGGAGCAGTGGATAGAAGCGCGGGTCGCCCCGTGACGCAGGTGCCGTGAGCCCTGCGCACAACGATTTGCATGGAATTGCAGCGGCATCCACGCACACGCGCCCACCCACGCCCCTGCCGACCCCAGCAAACATTGAAGCCCAGCACGCCTTCGGCCCCCCCGGTGCCACATTTGGGCAATACCCCAATCCCCGGGTTCCAGTGTCTAATGAGGCATGCACGGGCACATGTGGCAGTGGAGCACGGTGGGGATGTTCTTCTTCGGAATGGGAGCGCTCATTCCCACGTCGGCGCGCGCCTGTGTCGCGCCCAACTGCATGGTGGGGGTACGCTTTCCCCTCCCCGAGGGCGGCGGTGTGGTGCCCGCGAACATCCCCGGACTGGTGACGGTGCCGCCGCTGCTGGAGAACGTGGATCCCTCCACCGTCCGGCTGCTGCTGCCAGATGGAACACAGGTGCCCGCGACCGTCACGGCGGGCGCGCATCAGACGCAGGTCCTGGTCCCGGATGCGCCGCTGGAGCCAGGCACCACGTACCGCATCGAGGCGAAGGGTGTCTGTCAGTTCCAGCCGACCCAGACCGAGTCCGTGACCTTCACCGCCGGCCCCGCACTCCCCCTGCCCTCGACCACTGGCACCCTGACGGTCGACACGCCGGGCCAGTCCATCTTCAACGTGTACGGGGATTCGAGCTGCGGCACCAGACAGGTGAACGGGAACTTCACTGTGCTGCGCTTTACGCCGTCACCGGAGCTGGTGCCGTTCCTTCCGTGGGTGCATTGGACGGTGGAAGTGGACGGCGAGCCCTGGTCGTTCGCAAAGCACAGCGGGCTGACCTCCACCGGTGAGGAGAACCTCGAGCTGCGCCGCCATGAAAACAACCGGCAATTGCTCTTCCTCTTCACCTTCTGTGATTACGTGGGCTGCGCTGATTCCTACCAGCGGCCGCCAATCGACAGCCTCCCGCCCGGACGACACCGGGCCACGCTCAAGGCGACGCTGGAACACGCGGACCTCACGCTTCCCTCCGTGAGCGTGGACTTCGAGCTGGGCTGCGCGGCACAGGTCGCGAGCGCGGGAACCCACTGGGGGAGCGGATGCGCGGATGGTGGCACCGAGGTTGACGGAGGTCCCATGAACGAGGACCCGCGCCCCGCGCCAGTCGACGCCCCCAAGGGCTGCACCCAGGCCGGAGGCGGACTGACGGTGCTGAGCCTGCTCGCCACGCTCCGGCTGTGGAGCGGCCGGAGCTCGCGCCGCGCGAAGAACTGAGCGCCGAAGGGAAAGCGCGCCAGAGACAAGGCTCGAACCTGCGTCCAGCGAGGTGAAGCGCGGTTGCGCCGCACCCTCCGGCGGCGGGCGATGCATTCATGCGGGCGTGGGCCTCTTCCGCTTGACTCTCCCCCAAGGGGAGACCGCCACCCTCCGCGCATGTCACCCGAAAACACGTCTCGGAGGAAGGTTGTGGCGGTAGTCATTGGAACACTCATCGCGCTGGTGGGAGCGGCGGCGGGCACCTGGTGGTGGATGGGGCGAGCGCTCTTCCAGCCGGGCACCGTGGAGCAGGTGCTGGCCGCGCGGGGCGAAACGTTGGAGGTCCCCTCGGGACAACACGCGGACGCCTCATCCTGGCAGGTGGCACCGGACGTGCGGCTCCACCACGTGGCCGTGGGCGCCGGACGAGACGTCGTCGTTGTGCATGGCGGCCCCGGCCTCCCCCCGGCGACGCCGTGGCGCGCGGCGGCCATGACAGGCGACGCGCTGCGCTGGCACTTCTATGACCAGCGAGGCTGCGGCGCCTCTTCACGTCCCTTCACCCACGCGCCCCCCGGCGGCACGTGGCAGGCCATGCAGGCGGTGGAGGCCCGGCTGGGACTCGCCGCGCAGCTCGCGGACCTCGACCGTATCCGGCGCCTGCTCGGAAAGGAGCGCCTCACGCTGGTGGGGCACTCCTTCGGAGCCCTGGTGGCCGCGCTGTACGCCGCGGAGTGGCCAGAGCGGGTGGAGGCCCTCGTGCTGGTGACACCCGCGCCGCTGGTGACGATGCCCGCGGGCGACGGCGACCTCTTCACCCAGGTGCGGGCCCGGCTGGACGAGACAGGCCAGCGCGAGCTGGCGGCGTGGATGAAGCACACCTTTAACTTCCCGGCCCGCCTGAAGGACGACGAGGCCCGGCTCGCCGAGCACTTCGCCGCCTTCGGCCCACTGTACAGCCAGGCCCTGCGGCGCGGGCGCCCCGACGCGAAGCTTCCCGGCTCCGGTGCCGCCGGAGGCTTTCTCTCGCTGGGGCTCTACCTGAGCCTGGGCCGGCATCATGACTGGAGCGACTGGCTGCGCCGGGTGCGCGCGCGCACGCTCGTCATCCATGGCGCCCAGGACCTCCAGCCGCGCTCGGCCACTGCGCGCGTGGTAGAAGCGCTCCCCCACGCGCGGCTGGTGGAGCTGGCGGGCAGCGGGCACTTCCCCTTCGAGGAACAGCCCGAGGCCTTCGCGGCCACGGTGAGCGCCTTCCTTTCGGAGGAGGAGCGATGAGCGGACTGCTGTATTCCATTGGAGAGACGTCGCGCATCACCGGTCTGACCGTGAAGGCGCTGCGCTTCTACCAGGAGAAGGGACTGCTCGAGCCCTCACGCGTGGACCCCTCCTCCGGCTACCGCTACTACACCGAGCGCGACATCGCCCTGGCCCATACACTGCGCGCGCTGCGCGACCTGCAGCTGTCCCTGGAGGAGATTCAGGGCGTGCTCGCGGAGCTGGGCCGGGGCGACTCGCTCGCGGAGCAACTGGCGCGCGTGCGAGCCCGGCTCGCCGAGGAGGCCGCCAGCGCGCAACGCTCCGTGCTCGCGCTGGACACGCTGCTGCGGCACCAGGCCCAGGCGGAGGCGTACCTGCGCGCACCGCCGCCACTCCTCGAGCGCAGGCTCCCTCCGGTCCGCGTCGCCGTGCATCGAGCACGGGGGCGGTACTCCGACGCGTCGGTGGTCTTCCCACGGCTGTTCGCCGCGTGCGGCCCCCACGTGGCCGGTGCGCCCTTCTGCCTCCTGCACGAGGCGGAGTATCGCGAGCATGACGCGGACCTGTCCTGGTGTGTCCCCCTGGCACCTGGGGCCACCCCAGCAGGCGTCTCCATCGAGGAATTGCCCGAGGTACAGGCAGTCGTGCTCGTCCACTCCGGGGCCCCCGACTCGGTGGGCCCTTCCTGGGCCCGCCTCTTCGCCCACCTCCATGCGAGGGAGCGCACCCCCACCCTCCCTCTGCGCGAGACGTACCTGCGCGTGGGCACGACGGATGGCACCTCCTGGCTGACCGAGCTCGCGCTGCCTTGGGAAGGGAACGGGCTTCGGAGCAAGGGCTGAGGCGCGCGGCGCGCCAACCGGACCAGGCTCCCGGCCCGACGAGAAGAGCCGGGGCCCGCGCGAGCTCAGTCGGCGCCAGGAAGCAGCGAGGGCGCGGAGAAGAAGAGCAGCCCCCGGTTCAGCATGGGGAGCCAGGCGCTGTAGTGGTCGTCGCCGGGAAACTCCAGGTACTGGACCTCGAAATCGCCGCCGCCCATTGCCGCGAGCTCCGCGGCGAGCTCGCGCGCATTGTCGACCATCCGCCGCTCAGCGGCGAACATGCCCCGCGCTCCCGCGCTCTTGCGCGGCTTCTGCTCGAGCCCCCCTACCGTGAGCAGCACGCGCGCCTTCACCGGTGTCCTCGCGTACCGCGCCAGGAAGGCCTTCTTCTCGGTGAGCACGTAACGGTCGTTCCACCAGATGGACGGGCTCCCCGCGATGAAGGTGTCGAAGGACGTGGGCCTCGTGAAGAGCGCATGCAGCACCAGGAGCCCCCCGTAGGAGTGGCCCATCAGCGCGGTGCGCGAGCCATCGACTGACAATCTCGATGCAAGTGCCGGCTCGAGTTCCTTCTTCAAGAAGTCCAGGAAGCGATCCGCCCCGCCCTGCTTCTTCGATGACCGGTCCCCCGTGTCCGAGAGATTCGGAGCGGGCGGCGTGTAGTCCTCACCGCGTGCCTGGTCGTGGTGGGCCGGAGCTCCCGAGTAGGTCAGCCCGACGATGACCGGCGTTACCGCCGCGACGCCGAAGCCCCGCGCGAGCCTGGGGAGGACGCGGGTGAGACGCTCCAAGGTGGGAAAGTGTGCACCGCCATCCAGGAGGTAGATGACCGGATGGCCGGCGGCGGGCGCCGCGCCCTCGGGAACCGCCACGTACACCCGGTGGGTCCGTCCAGTGTGGGTCGAGTCGAGCTCGAACTGGAAGGTGTCCGGGAGCGTCACCGGAGTCCCGTCCACCCGAGCCACCGGCGTGGCGCGTGGCACCGGCCGCGCGGAGCAACTGGCGGTCAGCAGCCCCGCCGCGAGGAGCAGGTGAACGCACGTCAGGTGGCCCGCGCCTCGGGCCAGGCGCGCGGAGCGTGCGGCGAGCGGCGGGTTCAGCAAGCGCGACCCAGGGACGAAGAGACTCATGGCGGGAGACCCATTGATGACAAATGAAGCGGAGCCCCTGCCCATGCGCGGCGGGGGCTCCGGTCGGAAGGCGGACGGCTAGCGGATCCGGAGGAGGCCGCGCACCTGACCCTCGACGACCGTCTTCGCGTCCCCGAGGCCCGACTCAGGACTCATCAGACGGAAGCGCGTCTGGGCGTTGTCATTGATGAACTCCGGCAGCACCAGGAGCTCACCGGGGTTCTGCGGGATGGTGCGGCCGTTGGTGGGCACGAGGTCGTCCCGGACGACGGGCGTCGCGGTCGGCGCGTCGCCGAGGGTGACCTCCCACAGGCTCCACCAGGCGCCCACGGCGGCGCTCTGTCCGTGGAACGGCCGCTCGGCGGCCACCGCGGCGTCCCAGGCGGCCTGCGCGGCGGCCTTGTTCATCACCCGCAGGTAGCCCTTGCCGGGCGCTCCCGGCAGGAGCATGCCGGCGATGTCCCCCTCGGTGTCGGGGGCGATGAAGGCATCCAGCGTGGTGAACCAGTCATCGAACTCACCGGCAGTGGGATCGAAGCGGACCATGCAGGGCGCGCCGGTGGTCCCGGGAGACACGAAGTGCGCGCCGCTGCCCAGGGGCTCGGTGGCGTAATAAATCTTCCCATCCGTGTGCTTGACGCCGTCGCGCGCCCAGCCGCAGCGATCGTCGACCTTGACGGTCACCTCGTCCGTCTGCGTGTCCACGATGACCAGCGCCGTCTTCGCCGGAACCGTCCTCACGTCCGCGGCGTGCCAGCCGCCGGCGATGATGACGTCGTCGCCAGCGGTGACGGCCAGGCTCTGCGAGTAACGGAACGTGAAGTCGCCGTCCTTGAGCTGGGACGTCAGGTCCTTGGACGTGATGATGGAGAGGTCCTGGGGATTCCAGATGACCAGCCTGTAGTTCACGTGGTCGAAGTAATAGGCCTTCGTCTCGCTGACGAAGTAGTGCTGGGACTGATAGCCATTGACCGCGGCGACGCCCTGGCTGGTGAACGAAAGCGCATCACCGGCCCTGAGCGAGCCGTCCGCGTTGAGGGTGTACGGCGTCACCGTCGGCACCCGCGAGCTGCTGACGATGAACTTGCCGGTGCCCGGAAGGCCGGCGGCGATGTACGAGTCCGCGGGAAGCTCGACCGCGTCGCCAATCCCGACGGTCTGCTCCTCCTCGATGTCCTCCAACGTCACCAGGTAGCTCTGGGTGTTCCCACCGGCGATGGCGACCTGGGTGATGGCGACGTAGAGGGGCTCGGTGGTTCCGGCGTCCGGAGGCGTCGGGTCCTCCGAATCCGAGCAGGCGGTGGCGAACACGGCGAGGGTCAGGAGTGCGGTTTTCAGCTTCATCGGGCTTCCTTTGAGTGGAGGGGGCCTGCGAGAGACTCGAAGCGCCGCATCGCGCGCTTAGAGGTCAACCGTGGCGCGCGCGGTGAACGCGCGGCCCGGCTTCTGGACACCGACGATGTCGAAGGCGGGAGCGTCGGTGAGATTCTGGAGATTGAAGGAGAAGGAGTAGGCGCGTCCCTCGAACCGGGAGCGGTAGGTGAGCGCGGCGAAGTGCAGCACCTGGGTGGGCACCCGCGCCTTGTCGCCCCCCCGCCCGGCGCTCTCCCAGGAGCGGTAGAACGACTCGACGAAACGGGTCGTCCACTCCAGGCCGAGGGCGTCCACGGCGCTCAAGAGCTGACGCTTCTGGAACCGCGCGGTCGCGGAGGCCTGGAGCCAGGGAATGTTGGGCATGCGGTCCCCGTGAAACCGGGCGAACTGGCCGTCCTGCGCGAGGTTGCGGAAGTTGAGCCAGGTGACGGTGCCGGTGAGCCCCACCCAGTCACCGGGTGAGGCCCAGTCCAGCCCTGCATGCGCAGAGAAGGAGCGGGCGTGGTCCACGTTCTCGTAGGCCTGCGTGGCGTCGCCAGGGAAGAGCTGGATGAGGTTCTCGACGTCTCGGACGCCCGCGACCGCGTTGGCACCGAAGCGGCCAACGGACGTGACGAGGGGGAGGAGCTCCACGCCCAGGTTGGCGTTGTGACTCGACTCGGGGACGAGCGCCGAGTTCTCCACGAGCAGTCCCCCATCGCCGAAGAGCTCGTCCACCCTCGGCATCCGCGTTGTCCGCTCATAGGACGCCTTGAAGAGCAGCCCACGCGTCAGGCTGAAGCGCAAGGTGTCACCGAAGCCACCGGCCCACCGGCGCTCCGCGGCCTCCTGCCTCGTCCCCGAGGCGAAGCGCTGCAGGTAGCCCTTCACGAACACGGTGTTCTCCAGCCGGCCTCCCCAGAGCAGCTGACGATGGGAGAGCCCTCCGAAGGACGACGTGAGCGCGAGCGGCACCCGGAGGGGGTCCTCCTGCTGCAACCGGGTGAGGTAGGCGTTCTCGCCGCTTCGGTCGCTGTCATCGACGCCGAGCGAAACCTCGAGGTCCTCCGGGTCGAGCAGCGTCCCAAGGAGCCGCACGCGCCCGAACAACGTCTGCCGCGTCTGGGTATTCTCCAGCGGCGTCGAGCCAATCTCCCCAGCTCTCGCCCGCGTCGCACGACAGGCTCCGTACCAGTCATATAGACAGTCGGAGGCGTCGAGGAACTCGCCCACACGCTGGTTGTACCCGGCGATGGCGAGCACCTTCAGCCGCTCGTGAGGCGACACCTCGTAGCGCAGCCCGAGGCCCCAACTCTCCTGTGCGGAGGTGACCGCGCCGTAGGGCTGGATCATGTACTGGTCGTGTGGGACCTCCTTGTCGTAGCGGCCGAGGTAGCCATTGAGGACGAGCCGGTCGACTCCCGGCAGCGCCTCGAGGCCCACCTCGATATCGCCTCCGGTGCCCTGATAGGCGTCGTGGTTGCGGCGCAGGGCGCGCGGTGAGACGCGCCCCGTCTCCGGGTCATCGACAGGGACTGTGACGACGTAGTCGTTCCGCGCGCGGTCGTGGAACCCCGCGGCCCGCATGAAGACGTGCTCGTTGGCTCGCCACGTCAGCCTGCCGGTACCGCGGTAGCTACCGAAGGACCCACCCTGGAGCGAAAGGGACGCGCCGGTTTCGGGCGACGCGAGGCCGGAGCGCAGGTGGATGGCACCTCCCAGCGCGTCCGTCGCGAGCCGCACCGGGACAACGCCGTTAAAGACCTCGAGTTGCCGGATGAGGGAGACCGGAACACTCCCGAGTCCGTAGACATAGGGCGAATACTCGATGGGGACGCCGTCGAGGAGGACTCGCACCTGGTCGCCGGAGAGGCCCCCGAGCGAGAGCTGGGTCCGGCTCCCCATTCCACCCGTCCGCTGGACCTGCACGGCGGAGGCCCGCGTCAGCACCTCCGCGAGGTCCTCGGCGCGCTCATGGGCCTTCTCCAATTCGACGACGTCCACCGCCTCCGAGCCGCGCACCAGGGCGCGTGCTTCGGTCGACCTGGCGCGCACGACAGAGGTGAAGCCGGGGGGCGCTGGCTCCTCGGAGGGCCGCGCGGGCGCCTCCGCCGCGGGCGTGTCGGACGTGGCCTGGGCGACCTCCTCGGAGCCTCCCGGCGCGACGTCGGGAGGACGCGCGAGGACGAAGTGGTGGATGAACTCGAACTGGCAGGGTACCGGGCTGCCGTCCTGCATCGCCGGGGAGAAGCGCGCGTTCTCGAGCGCGCTCACGGCCGCCTCGTCGAGCCCGTGCCCAAGTCCCTCGACCACCTCCCCGCGCGTGACACGTCCCTCCGCATCAAGCGTCAGGAGGAGCTTCACCGCGCCCTCCACCCCCGCGGCCTGGGCGCCGGGCGGATAAACCGCCTCTGGCTGGGCCAGCAGCACCGGAGGGATGACCCCGCCTGATGGCGCAGGCCCGCCCTCCCCCTCCGTCGCCCGCGGGGGCGGTGTCCCGCTGGAGGGGGCAGCGGAGGTCGTCTGTGCCGGGGGCCCGCTCGCATCCTGCGCTCGCGCGACGCCATTCGACAGCAGGGCCAGGAGCGCGAGCGTGGAGACCCGAGAGGACGGCGCGGGGGCGCCCCGCCAGCGACGAAGTGTGGGCATGTTCACGGTGGGCAGACAGGGTTCGCGGGCGTGAGGATGATGTCGATATTGATACTCATTATCAACCTCATGACCTCCTATCAGTGGCGGAGGTGAGGGTCAATTGGAGAGGTGCACCTCCAAGGGAGAAAGCAGCTCCACACTCCCTCAACATCTCAACGCGATGGTGGGGACAGGTCGACACGGTCGCCCATGAGGGCGCTGTGAACACATGGGGAATCGACCCAAGGGGAGCGCGAAATCATGAAACCCGTCTTCGTGGCCACCGCTGTCATGTGCCTCGCCGTCAGCCCGGCCTTCGCCTCGGATTGCGAGGACCTGCCCGCCAAGGGACAGGCGAGTCGTCAGAAGAAGTACATGAAGATCAAGGCCGAGAGCGAACACGCCGCGACGGACTGCGTCGCCATCCGCAACAACGACGCCCTGAATACGGGCCACGGCATCACGGTCGACTGCCGCATCCACTTCCGCCCCCGGAACGGGGGCTGCTACGTGGACTACTCGCCCTATGGGGACCCCAACAAGAGCCTCTCCCGACATCCCGGCTGCGATGCGGGCAAGTGGGCCTGGGCTCGCGGCGTGGACATGCACACGGGCGAGTCCGCCACGGACCCGAAGGGAAAAACGTACACGGGCAGCGTCCGCTTCAACATGATGAAGGCGGAGTACGAGCTGAAATACACCGTCCAGGTCGGAGACAAGAAGAGCGACAAGGCGCTGGAAGACACCTACGCGGCGACCCTGAAGAAGATCTGCATCCGAAAGTCCAGCTAACGCCCGGGCGCGGTGCGAGTCGGCGAGGCGGGTGCGCTATCACCGCTCTCTCGCCGACACGCGGGTCCCTGCCGGTGAGCGCGAGCTCCTCGCGTGCCCCGGTCCACCGGTCGATGACATTCGAGGCGGGAGATGCCAACTGGGCATCGTCGATGATTCTTTCGATGGCCGCTTGCAGCGGGAAATCCATCAAGATGGTGCCGAGCCGCCGAGCCCCAGCCGGGGCATTCAGGGGGTCGTTCAGATAGCTCAAGAGCCACGAATTCAGGCTCCACGCCATGGCCCGCGGGTTCGGCGTGCAGCTCACGAAGGTGACGTATCAGAAGGGGTCCGTCGGCCCGCCGTAGGCGCCCCCAGAGGGCCTGGCGACCTCGCCGGACGCCTTGTCGAGGTGGTCGCTGACCTTGCCCCACCTCACGGTGAGCGCGTCCTGGTAATGGTCCTCCACGTCGACGCCGTCCTGCTGATAAATCCCCTTGTTCCAGTTGGGCCAGAGGATGCCGTAGTTCGCGGCGCGCTTCGTTGACATCGTCTCTGGGAGGCGTGAGGCATCGTTGAGGATGACCGCGCGGAATCGGCGGAGGGCCGTCGAAGCCGCGCTCTTCCTCGACGAACAGGCGGGCGAGCCGCAGACGCTCGAAGCGCTCGCGGCGAAGCTCGGCTTGAGTCCGTTCCACTTCCTCCGAATCTTCCGCGGCGTGCTCGGAGTCACACCCCATCAGTACCTCGTCCACATGCGCCTTCGTCAGGCCGCGCGATTGCTCTCGACGGATGCGCCCATCACTCGCATCGCCTACGACGTTGGCGTCGGGGACCTCTCCAACTTCGTGCGCGCCTTCCGCCGCGCGGCAGGCGTTTCTCCTCGTGCGTTCCGGATGGCATCGCGCGGAGATCGCAAGCTTCTCCAAGAGAAGCTGGCGCTCTTCACACCCGATTGGCTCCCGGGCTCGTCGTCGACACTCGCCTCGAACCGGGAGCCCGCGTGGTCACCTTTGGCAACGGGATGGTGGTCAGGGAGCCCATCGTGACGGTCGACGACGAGGGACGACGCCTCGTGTGGGGCGCGGAAGGTGGCCCGATGACCCACTACAACGGAGCGGTCCAGGTCTTCGTGGGAGGCACGGGGAGCCGAGTCGTCTGGACTGCCGATTTCCTGCCCCATGAGGCCAGCGCCGTCATCGGCCCGATGCTCGAGGCCGGCATGGCCGCGATGAAGAAGGCGCTCGACGGGCCGGGCACCTGAGCCGCTGTTCCGCCCCGGACTACCGAGCGGGGTGACTGGCGAGAACTTACGTCTGGCGGAAAGAAGCCCGCCAGGCGCAAACGTGAAGGTTGACCTCGACAGCGCGGGCCGCTCAACTCGCCCTTGGGACGTTGGAGTGGACACCATGACCGCCAAGACAGCCAAGTCAGCCAAGTCAGCAGCCCCCAAGTCCAAGAAGGCCACGGCGAAGAAATCAGCGGCAGCGCCCAAGGCCACCGCGGCCAGGCGCAAGCGCCCCGCCGCGTCCGCCAGGCCAACCCTCCTCTCTGGCGGCAATCCGCAGATTGCGAAGGGCTCCGGCGACGCCCCCATCCGGGCCTACATCGAAGCCATGCCGGGCTGGAAACGCGACGTCGGGCACCGCCTCGACGCGCTCATCGAGCGCACCCTCCCGGGCGTGAGCAAGGCGGTCAAATGGAACTCGCCCATGTACGGAGTCGAGGGCCAAGGCTGGTTCCTGGGCATCCACTGCTTCGCGAAGTACATCAAGGTGGCCTTCTTCCGTGGCACATCGCTGCGCCCCATCCCACCCGGTGCGTCCAAGAGCCAGGACACGCGCTACCTTGATATCCGCGAGGACGAGCCGCTCGACGAGGCCCAGTTCGTCGCCTGGGTGAAGCAGGCCAGCCAACTGCCCGGCGAGCGCATGTGAGGCGTGCCCTCCGCGAATGACGTCCGCCTCGCGCCACGGCGGTCCGGCCTGGACGCGAAGTGTGGGCAGGCCTGGGGCGCCGCCACGGACCTCCTCGTACTCCTGGTGCGCCCCTGCTACGCTCGCCGGATGCTCGCCTGCATCAACGCGATGGACGCCACCATCAGGGACTTCTCCCAGTCCTTCTGGGTCGACATGGGCCTCTGGTCCTTTGGCGCGGTGTTCCTGAATCGCGTCATCCTCATCCACGACCAGCGGCCCTCCACGGAGCCACAGCCCAGGCCGCCCATGTTCCGGCGGGCCTTCTTCCTCCTCGTCGGAGCCGCGTTCATCGTGTTGCTCGCCGCGATTCTGGCCGGCGGACCGTTCCTCAATTTCGAGGCGCAGGACTTCCACCAATGCAGGGTGAGTCGCCCCATGTTGTTGGCGCTGGTGGCCAGCCCCATCGTGCTCTTCGTCCTGCAGTCCGCGTTCTTCCAAGGGCCCGGCAAACGACTGTTCCGTGACAGGAAACGAGTCGCCCTCGTGAGTCTGGTGCTCTCGTCGCTCCTGCTGGCGACGGGGATGGGGATTGCCCGCGATGTGTTCGTCCTCCCCAACCTCTGCGAGCGGTCCGTGCAAATAATCTCCTCAGGCGCCTACTGACCCAGCCAGGTGCCTCCCACCGTGGACCTGCGCTCCCTTCCGCTGAGCTACCTGGCCGGCGTCGCCATCCTGGTGGCCACGGCCGGAGGAGGCTTCGTGCTGGTCCGCGACGCCGACGTGCTGGCCCTGCGCCTTCCAACGAAGGTCCTGGCGCCCACGAAGCGAGCGCCCGAGACGCCACGGGACGCGGTGGAGCATTTCCAATGCAATCGGTGCCACGTGGTGCCTGGCATTGAACCGGCGTCTGCGCCGCTGAGCGAGAACTGCGTGAGCTGCCACCAGGCCATCACCGCCGGGCGGCTGGACCCCTGGTACAAGGCTGCAGAAGTCCAGCGGTGGAAGGAGCACCTCACGCACCTGATGAGGACCCCAGACCTCGGCTCATTGGGCCAACGGGTCAAACGGAGCTGGCTCATCGCCTGGCTCCAGGCGCCGCACATGGTGAGGCCGCTCTACGGCGCCACCATGCCCCGAATGAAGATTGGCCCGAAGGACGCCGAGCGCATCGCCGACTTCCTCGCGGTGACCGAGGAGGAGTCCGAAGAGCCACCGCGCGGTGACGCGGCGGTGGGCCGGGCGCTCTACGAAAAGAACGCGTGCGCGAGCTGTCACTACCGTGGTGACGCCCCGCTCGCGGCCCTGCGCTACGGAGCGCCGGAGTTCCGCGCCCCCTCGGCCCGGAGGCGAGCCCCGAACCTCCGGTATGTGCGCAGCCGCATGTCACTCGCGCAGCTGCGGAGCTGGCTGCGCGCGCCCCACAGCATCCTCTCCGACACGGAGATGCCCACCTTCCCGTTCACCCCGCAGCAGGTCGAAGACCTGGCGGCCTTCCTGCGCGAGCCCGTGCCGGAGGTGGCGGCCGGGCCTCGGCCCCCGTACAAGCCCCGCCTGCTCGAGCGCGCGGTGCACTATCCAGAAGTCGCGCGGAAGCTCACGCGCCACCTCTGCTACCACTGTCACTCCGACAGCAGGAGGGCCGGAGACCAGGGGCCGGGCAACTCCGGTGGCTTTGGCTATGACGGCGTCTCGCTCGACCTGGCCACGCGAGCAGGCATCCTCCGTGGCATCAAACGGGACGGTCAGTTCCGAGGGCTCCCGGACCGGATGGAGGATGGCACGCCCCGGCTGGTGGCCAGCCTGGTCGCCCGCCACGCGGAGCTGGACGGGCACGCCCATCCGTCCGTGACGGGCATGCCCCTGGGCTTCCCGCCCCTCCCGGATGAGGACATCGATTTGATCTTCACGTGGATAGAACAAGGCGCGCCCGAATAGGTGCGTTGCGCCCACCTGGAAGCAGGGAGAAGCGCGCAAGGCCCAGACGGGCCTTGCGCGCACGCCTCAGGCCGAGCGCCGCTGCTCCGAGGCCGCGTCCAGCGGAAGGGTGATGGTGAAGCAGGTCCCCTCCTCGGCGGAGCTCGTCACGGTGGCCTTGCCTCCATGCGCTTCGGCGATGCCCCTCACGAGGGGCAGTCCGAGCCCCCAGCCCTTCTCGGCGCTCTCCGTCGCGGACCTCGTGCGGTGAAACGGCTCGAAGATGGTCTGCAATTCACCCGCGGCGATGGGGGCGCCCTGGTTGCGCACCTGGAGCACCACGTGGTGCTCGTTCCGGTCGAGCACGACTTCAACCGGGGTGCCCGGCGCGCCGTACTTCGCCGCGTTGGAGGACAGGTTCTCCACGATGCGGCGCAGCGCGAGCGGATCCGCCTCCATCTTGAACATGCCCTCCGCCTTCAGGACGAAGCGCTCCGAATAGATGGCCGAGAGTTCGTCCAGGGCCTGAGCCGTGATGGTGTGGAAGTCACACGCCCCCAGCTCCAGCGCCACCCGCTTTCCGGCCTTGATGCGGCTTGCGTCCAGCAAGTTCTGAATCATGCGCTCCGCGCGGTCCAGGCTCCCGCTCACCCGCGCCACGGAGGTCTGGACGCTCGGGAGGTCCGCATGGCGCCGCCCCAGCATCTGCACGCCCATCTTCGCCGCCGTCAGGGGCGTGCGGAGGTCATGGGTGAGCGCCGCGACGAACGTGTCCCGGAGGTTCTGCTCGACCTTCAGCTTCTGGATCTGATTGCGAAGGTTGATTTCCGTCATGATGGACGCCGTCAACTCCTGCATCACCGTGAGGTCCTGTGAGCTCCACTCGCGCACCTGGGGCTGGATGCAGCAGAAGGTGCCCATCCGGGTTGATCAACGGGAGCTGCCGGCTCTCTCGGAAGGGCGAGGGCAGACCGAAGTCCGCCTTGAAGAACTGCCGGTCCGCGTCCACCAGGGACATGATGGTCAGGGGGACGTCAAGGAACTGCGCCGCCAGGCGAGCGAGCCGATCAAAGGCGTCTTCCTGCGGCGTGTCCATCAACCCGGTCTCCCGGATTGCGTGCAACCGGTTCGGGTCCGTGAGGCGGCGGTTGCACCGCTGCGTCCGCGCGAGCGAGGACGCGTCCAGTTCACCGAGAAATTTCATGAGGTGATTCTAGGTCGATGCGCGGGCGGTGGAGCGCCCGAATCCGGGGCACGCTCGCTCGTCCGTTCACCAGCCTACTTGTAACGCGGGTGACCTACGCCGGGGGCTTGCTCCCGGCATCCGCTCGCCGCGTCGTGGGCGCGCCACCCATGCTGCTGAACGTGCGGGGCGGTGTGCCTTCCGCCCCGCACACCGCGGTGCCTAGCGCTGGTGCCGGGCGATGAGCGCGTTCGCCGCTTCCGGATTGCGCTTGCACTCGAGCAGGGCGCTGAGCATCAGCGGCGCGACAATGGTGGCATCCGACTCGATGACGAACATCGGCGTCGTCTCAGTCAGCTTGTCCCAGGTGATCTTCTCATTGGGAGTCGCGCCCGAGTACGAGCCGTAGGACGTCGTCGAGTCGCTGATCTGGCAGAAGTAGGCCCACGGCTTCACCGGCTTCTGCAGGTCGTACTTGATCGACGGAACGACGCAGATGGGGAAGTCACCGGCGATGCCGCCGCCAATCTGGAAGAAGCCGACGCCCCGGCCCTCGGACAGCTCCTCGTAGCGGTCGTAGAAGTCAGCCATGTACTCAATGCCAGACTTGACGATGCTCGCGTTGCAGTCGCCCGCCTTCACGTAGGACGCGAAGATGTTGCCGAACGTCGAATCCTCATAGCCAGGGACGACGATGGGCAGACGGCGACGCGCGGCCTCCAGCAGCCAGCAGGCCTCCGGGTCACCCTCATACACAGAGGGGTCGAGCGCCTGGATGAACTCGTAGAAGTACTCGTGCCAGAAGCGGCGCTCGCCCTTCTCGGTCGCGCCCTTCCACATCGGGACGACAATCTTCTCCACCGCGCGGAACGCCTCATCCTCGGGGATGCTCGTGTCGGTGACCCGGCGCATCCGCTGCTCGAGGATTCGCGTGTCGTCCTGCTTGGTGAAGTAGCGGTACTCGGGGAAGTCCTTGTACGCCGTGTGCGCGACGAGCCGGAAGAGCGACTCCTCGAGGTTGGCGCCCGTCACCGACAGGCCATGAATCAGCCCCGCCCGGATGGCCGGTGCCAGCGTGATGCCGAGCTGCGCCGACGACATCGCGCCCGCGACGCTCCAGAACATCCGGCCACCATTCGACACGTGCTCCCAGTAGGACAGGAGCGCATCGCGCGTCGCGCGCGCGTTGAAGTTCTTGTAGTTCGAGAGGACGAACTCGAGAACGGGAAGTTCGGACGAGGACATGTAGGCCTCCAGCAACAACGTGGTGAAGGCTCGGGAGGCGCACGCCTGGCAAAGCCACCCGAGGACACCCTACGGTCGCAACGAGATGTCGCGGCCGCCATCGGAGCGTCAAGTGGCTCCGGGCTAGCTAACACAGGAGGACCGCGAGTCGCCACCGCGTTCCACGCCCCCCTGGTTGGCCCCCAACAGTGCCGCCCGCCTCAGATGCGCTGAACCACCCGCAGCGCGAAGCGCACGAAGCGCGCGTCCAGCGGCTCCTGGAGCATGAGGCGCTGCCACACCAGGCCGGAG
Source organism: Myxococcus sp. AM010 (assembly GCF_013372585.1). Classification (NCBI taxonomy): domain Bacteria; kingdom Pseudomonadati; phylum Myxococcota; class Myxococcia; order Myxococcales; family Myxococcaceae; genus Myxococcus; species Myxococcus sp. AM010. The sequence continues at coordinate 68,992 of NZ_JABXEO010000009.1, read as the reverse complement.
AGCACGTTGACCACGAGCTCCCGGTCCGCGGGCCGGCGGTCGGCGAGGCACGCCCGGAGCTCGTCACCTCGGGGGCGCACCAGTTGGGCGATGAGCCGCCGGTGGAGGTCCTCGTCGAATTGCGCCTCCGCCATCAGCGCCCGCAGCACGGGCGCCGCCTCCGCGGCCCCCCGGCAGAGCTCCACCAGCGTCGAGGACAGGGAAGGCTTGCGCCGGCTCATACGGGGCGCCTGGCTCACCCACTCGGAGAACGCGTCGAGCACCAGCGCCCCCTTCCCCGGCCACCAGCGGTAGAGGGTCTGCTTCCCGGCCCCCGCGCGCTTCGCCACGTCGGCGGTCGTCACCGCCGCATAGCCCTTCTCCAGCACCAGCTCCTGCGCCGCCGTGAGAATGGCCACGCGCACGTTTTCGTCCCTGGGTCGTCCTGTCCGCATCACACGCCTTTACGAGACCTCGGGTCTCGGAAACAACCCATTTACGAGACTCATGGTTCCGAAATCGCGTAACGCAGTGCGCACCTGCGTAACCCACGCGCGTTGACGGGGAAGAGGGTGCTGTGTACGAGTGCGAGCGACCATGGCTAAACAATCAGGTTTGCTGCGCCGTCTTGGGGATGTGGCGCTGAACGAGGTGAGCGAGCGCTTCGGCAGCCCGTCACCGACGCCTTCCTCCGGAGACACGCGCTTCACGCCGCCGACGCCCGCCGCGTCGAAGGACGAGGAATCACTCGAAGGCTGGGGCTTCGCCGACACCCGCTTCGTGGTGAAGCCCGACGGGAGCACCGTCCTCACGGGCACCCGCTACAACATCAGCAATGTCGCGCTGCCGGACCTGATGCCGTGGTTCGCTGGCAAGCTGGCCTCGCCGCTGGGGTACGACAACCGCAACGAGCCGCACTACCCGCCCGAGATTCCCGCGGCGAAGAAGAACGACAAGCTTGTCGCGGCGCTGCGCGAGTTCCTGAAGGAAGAGCAGCTCACCGAAGACCCCAAGCAGCGCCTGCGCCGCGGCCACGGACACACGGGCGGTGAAATCTGGGCCATTCGCTACGGGAAGCTGGACCGGGTGCCCGACCTCGTCGCCTTCCCGCGCGGGCACGATGAGGTGGTGCGGCTGGTGGAGGTCGCCACCCAGCACGGCGCCTGTGTCATCCCCTTCGGCGGCGGCACCAACGTGACGGAGGCGCTGCGCATCCCGCTCTCCGAGGGGCGCCTGGTCATCGCCGTCGACATGCGGCAGATGAACCGGATTCTGTGGGTGGACCCCGTCAACCGCATGGCCTGTGTCGAGGCGGGCGCCACGGGCCGCCACCTGATGGAGGAACTCGCGAAGTTCGGCTTCACCATGGGCCACGAGCCGGACAGCCTGGAGTTCTCCACGCTCGGCGGGTGGATTGCCACGAACGCCAGCGGCATGAAGAAGAACCGCTACGGCAACATCGAGGACCTGGTGCTCGACATGCAGGTCGTCACGCCCCAGGGCATCGTGGAGCGCCCGCGCCAGGCCCCTCGGGAGAGCGTGGGCGTCAACCCGCGCCAGTACATGTTCGGCAGCGAGGGCAACTTCGGCATCGTCACCACGGCGGTGGTGAAGCTGTTCCCCCTCCCCGAAGTCCAGCGCTATGGCTCGGTCATCTTCCCCGACCTCGAAACGGGCCTCTCGTTCCTCTACGCGCTCCAGCAGTCGGGCGCGGTGCCGGCCAGCGTGCGGGTGATGGACAACACCCAGTTCCACTTCGGCCAGGCGCTCAAGCCGGCCAAGCACGGGCTGGCCGCGAAGGTGAAGAGCGAGGTCGAGAAGGCCGTGGTGACGAAGCTCAAGGGCTTCGACCCGTACAAGCTCGCCGTGGCCACCCTCGTCTTCGAGGGCTCGCGCGAGGAGGTCGCCTTCCAGGAGAAGACGGTGTACCGCATCGCCTCGGAGCACGGTGGAATGAAGGGCGGCGGCGCCAACGGTGAGCGCGGCTACCAGCTGACCTTCGGCATCGCGTACATCCGGGACCTCACCTTCGAGCACTGGGCCATCGCCGAGAGCTTCGAGACGAGCGTGCCGTGGAGCCGGGCCATGGACCTCTACGAGCGCGTGCAGCGCCGCGTGGAGAAGGAGCACGCCGCGCTGGGCCTGCCGGGCAAGGTCTTCTTCACCGGCCGCTTCACGCAAGTCTACCAGACAGGCGTGGTCATCTATTTCTACCTGGGCTTCTACGCGCGCGGCGTCAGCGACCCGGTGGGCGCGTACGCGGCGCTCGAGCACGCGGCGCGCGAGGAGATTCTGGCCGCTGGCGGCTCGCTGTCGCATCACCACGGCGTCGGGAAGATTCGCCGCGGCTTCCTGCCCCAGGTGTTCTCGGAGGCCGCGCTGACCCTCAACCGCAAGGTGAAGGCCGCCATCGACCCCGACAACGTCTTCGGCGCGTCGAACTGCGGAGTCAACGGTCCGGTGGCGCTGACTCCGGACGAGGAGGCGCACTGATGTCCCGCCACGTCTTTCTCACGGGCGTCACTGGCTTCGTCGGCAAGGTGGTGCTGGAGGCGCTGCTCGCGCAGGGCGTCGAGCGCGTCACGGTGCTGGTCCGCGAGTCGAAGGACCGCCAGGGCCGCGTTCATTCGGCCGCGGAGCGCTTCGCGAAGGTGGCACAGGCCGAGTGCTTCTCGCGCCTCCAGGCCGGCTGGACGGAGCGCGTCGCGGTGGTGAGCGGCGACCTCGAGCAGCCCGCCTGTGGCCTGGCTCCCGCCGACGCGGACGCCGTGCGCCAGCACGTCACGCACGTCGTGCACTGCGCCGCCAGCGTGGAGTTCGACCTGCCGCTGGCGCAGGCGACCTCCGCCAACATCCGGAGCGCGCTGTCGGTGCTGGAGCTCGCGCGCGCGTGCCCCAACGTGGTGGGCATGGTCGACGTGTCGACGGCCTACGTCAGCGTGTGGCGGCCCGGCCCCATTGAAGAGAAGCTGGCGCACCTGCCGAAGCCCGCCGCGGAGCTCTACGAGGCCTTCCAGGTGGCGCAGGGCGACGGCCGCGAGTGGCTGGAGCTCACCGGCCACCCCAACACGTACACGCTCACCAAGAGCGTCGCCGAGCACCTCATCTGCGAGCGTCGCGGCCACGTGCCCGTCGTCATCGTGCGCCCCAGCATCGTCTCGGCGGCCCACCGCGCGCCCTTCCCGGCCTGGCTCGACAGCCCAGCGGCGCTCGCGGGCTGCCTGCTGTACAGCGGCCTGGGCGTGGTGCGCGCGTTCAACGCCGACCCGTCGGTGCGCCTGGACGTGGTGCCGGTGGACGTGGTCGCCAGTGAGGTCGTGCGGTCGGTGTTCGGCCCCATGCCGAAGCCCGGCCAGGCCGTCCCCATCGTTCACGCCACCATGGGTGTGCAGCGGGCGCTGCGCATCGACATGGCCGCGGCGTCGACCATCGAGTGGTTCAAGCACCGCCCCGGCGTGGTGAAGGCGCCCGACATGTTCGTCGGCCGCAAGGACCACGGCTTCGACGCGGTCGACCTGATGCGCCGGGAGCTGCCGGTGCAATTGCAGAAGGCGGCGCTCGCGCTGTTCGGCCAGGCCAAGGCCCACCGCCGGCTGGTGCGCGCCGACGAGAAGGTGCAGTACCTCAACGAGGGCTTCGCGTACTTCACGCACCACACCTTCGACTTCGTGCGCGGCACCCCGCTGGAGGTCCCCGGCTTCGAGCCTGTCGAGTACGTGCGCGTGGTGAACGAGGGCATGTACCGCCACCTGCTCTCTCGCGATGAGAGCCAGGTGTCCTTCGCCGGGCCGAAGCACGCCGACGCGCGCGGCGACCGGACCTGGGTCCAGGAGCGCGGCGTGGGCAACACCACCCACAAGGTGTTTGGCTATGCGCTGCGCAAGACGTTCCGCCACTGCACCAGCGACGTGACGTTCGACCGGCCTTCGTTCGAGCGCGCGATGGCGCAGGTGCCCCCGGGCACGCTGGTGGTGCTGGCGCCCACCCACCGCAGCTACTTCGACTTCCTGCTGACCAGCTACCTGTGCTTCCAGCACCCGGAGCTGGGCATCTCGATGCCACACATCGCCGCCGCGGAGGAGTTCGGCCGCATCCCCGTGGTGGGTCCGATTCTCAAGGACTCGCAGGCCTTCTTCATCAAGCGCGGCGTGGGCCGCGAGGTGCCGGAGCTGGGCGAGGAGCTGCGCCGGCTCACCGAGAAGAACGCCTCGCTCATGTTCTTCGTCGAGGGTCAGCGCAGCCGCGCGCGGCTGATGCTGCCGCCCAAGCGCGGGCTGTTGCGCGCGCTGCAGAACACGAAGCGCCAGTTCGTCGTGTTGCCCGTCGCCATCTCCTATGACCGGCTGCCGGAGGAGGCGTCCCTGTCGGAGGAGCTGTCCGGCAAGCCGCGCCCGAAGATGACGCTCACCGGCGTGCTGTCGTGGCTCGCGAAGCTGACGCGTGGCCAGGTGCAGCTGGGTCGGGTGCATCTGTCGTGTGGCGCGCCGCTGGCGCTCAACCCGGACACCGACGTCCGCGCGCTGAGCCATACGCTCATGGCCGAGCTGCAGCGCCACACCACGGTGAGCAGCTTCCACCTGCGCACGTTCCTCGCCGAGCACCCCATCGCGGGCGTGGACGAAGCGTGGCTGCGTGAGGCCATCGAGCGCCGCGGAGGGCGTGTGCTCGCCAGCGACCTGCCAGTCCCCAGCCCCCTGTCTCCGGCGCTGGCGCACTCGCTCCGGAACCAGTGGCAGCACTGGTTCGCCGGTGACGTGCTGGCCCGGCAGCCGGGCAACCCCGCGCTGGAGGACCACTTGTCGCGCTACCGCTGGTGCGCCACGCCCCTGGCCGAGCTGAGCGACGCGCGCGTCGACGCCGTGGTGAAGGCGCTCTTCGAGCCCGTGGTGCGCGACTACCAGGAGGCGGCGAAGGTGCGCGCGCCCGACGAGCTGAAGGCCGTGGCGGTGGCGCACCGGCCGCACCTCGATGGCGTGGTGCAGGCGCTGGTGTCGCGCGACATCGTGAAGCCCGCGGGTGACGACTTCGAGTGGGGTCCGAACGCGGCGGAGCTCGCGCGGTTCCATGAAGCATGCGCCTGGCGCGGGGTTCAGCCGTGAAGACACTCGTGACGGGAGCCAGCGGGTTCCTCGGACGCAACCTCCTGGAGACGCTGGGCGACGACGCGGTGGCGCTGGTTCGCTCGCCGCTGCCGGGTCCGGTGGCCCAGGTGTCGGGCACGCCGTTGGACCCTGACGCGTGGCTGCCGCACGCGCGGGGCGTGAAGGTGCTGATTCACTCCGCGGGAATGGTCCACCACAGCCGGCAGCACGCCGACGAGATGGTGCGCTTCAACATCGACAGCGCGCTGGCCATGGTGCGCGCCGCGAAGGCGCTCGACGCACGGTTGGTGCTGGTGTCGACCTCAGGCACGGTGGGCTGCTTTTCCCATCCGACCATCGAGGCCGATGAGCATTCCCTCTATGCCGAGGCGCTCGTGGGCCGGTGGCCCTACTACCTGTCGAAGATTCGCGCAGAACAGCAGTCGCGGAAGCTGGCGAAGCAGCTCGGCGTGGAGCTGACGGTGGTGCGGCCTCCGGTGCTCCTCGGCCCCGGGGACACCTTGGGCCGCTCGACGACCAACGTGGCCCGCGTGCTGAACGGCCGCCTCCCCTTCATTCCCACGGGTGGCATCGCCTTCACCGACGTGCGGGACGTGGCGCGGGCGCTCGCGGTGCTGGCCAAGAAGGCCGACTGGCGGGACACGTACCACCTGCCCGGCACCACCCTGCCCCTGCGCACCTTCTTCGAGCGCGTGGGCGAGGTCGCCGGCATCCGGGTGAATCGTCCCGGCGTACCGACGCTCGTCGTCGACGGGCTCGCGAAGCTCGGCTCCCACGTGCCGCTCAAGAAGCTGCCAGACCCCGTGGTGCTGGAGATGTCGACGTGCCACTGGGGCTTCAAGACAATCTGGAGCCACGAGGAGCTCGACTACCGGCCGCGGAGCCACCGGCAGACGCTGAGCGACACAGTGGCGTGGCTCCGCGAGGCGCAGGCGCGACAGACGCCTCTGACGGGATGATGCACGCATTACCTTTAAAACGCGCAAAACTTGCGTGCTATCTTCCGCCGCCATGCGCACTTCCCTCAGCTTCGCGTCCCTCCTCGTCGCTTCTTCCCTCACCGCGGGCTGTCTCGGTCCCGAGACGGACACTGACACGGAGGCGGTCCAGGCCATCGAGCAGCAGGCGACGGACCCCTTGTTCCGCGTCCACAACATCGTCGAGGCCGTGCTCCCGGCCGGCAACTACGACGGTGTCGCTGGCAACGAGTGCATCGCGCTCGTGAACCCCGAGCACCGCCTCCGCAAGATCATCATCGTCGAGACGGCCGGCGCCAACGGCGCTTGCGCGCTCAACGCCTACAGCGCGGGCAGCGCCCTCAGCTTCACCTGGGGAGACACCTCCGTCTACCAGGGCCCGGCCGGCATCGCCTCCATCCGCGCCGCGCTCTCCGACAATGACGGCGCCGTGCACCGCCTCACCGGCACGCTCACCTCCGAGGCCACCACCCTGGCCCACCTGCAGTCGTTCCTCACGCAGACCTACGCCCAGCAGGCCAGCCAGCTCGCCACGTTCACCGAGGAGCGCGTCCACTCCCGCTACGATTTCGAAGGGCAGGAGCAGGTCTACGCCGAGGCCGCGTACCAGGCCGTCCGCGTCACCCAGCCCTGTGAGAACCCCGGCTACCCGAGCCTCAACGCCCGTGTCCACAACGGCTTCGTCTACGGCTACATGGCCACCAACACGGGCAGCTGCCACAGCGGCTGGTTCACCAAGCGCCACGTCTACAACCGCAACTGGCAGCTCGTCGAGTTCTACGAGTACTCGGAGTAGGTGAGACGACCATGGATTGGCCTCTCGCGAAGCTGTCCAGCGAGAGGCCATCCATGAGCCCGCTGTCCTGACCGCGCGGTGCAAGGCGACGCCCGACTCCGCCGCGGCCTCGTCATCGGCCGAGGGACCGCTCGATGACGTCCACGCCCTCATCCAGTTCGCGCGAGGCTCGGCAGGCCTGGCGCATCCTCGCCACCGCGGCGAGGAGGTCGTCGCGCCCCAGCAAGGCATCCACCCGCTCGGTGATGACGCGGGCGTCCTTCGTGCGGAGGTCGCCTCGGAGCCCGAGGTTGTGGTGCACCAGCCGCGCCGTCAGCCCAGGCTGGTCCGCGCCATAGGGGAACAGGAGCATGGGGACGCCGAAATACAGGGCCTCCCGCACGGAGCCGATGCCGCCGTGATTCAGGAACAACCGCGCCCGAGGGAGGACTTCCAATTGGGGCACCGAGGCCTCCACCCGGATGGACGGCGGCACCGCCAGGCCGCGGAGCTGCTCGGCCAGGGCGCCGCAGCTCACGATGAGCTGCCACCCCGCGCGCCGCCGGAAGGACTCCATGACAGCGGTGTAGAAGCGCAGCGCGGCCGGCTGGTCCTCTCCGAACGTCCCCAACGAGCAGTACGCCAGCGGTCTGGACGCGTCGTAGCCGCGCCAATCGAAGGTGCCCTCGTTGCGTGAGGGCTCCACGCAGGTGCCCAGATAGTGTCGGCGGGGAAGCGTTCGCAGCGGTTCGAAGTCCAGGGCCCGGGGGCCAATCACCAGCTCCTCCACTTCCGGCCGGTAGCCGAAGTCGCCCCATCGCACGCGGCGACCCGCGCGCCGCATCCGCCGGAGCGCGCGGTGGCCCGCCCAGCGGACTCCATGGTCATACAGGCCCCGGAGCCAGGGGATTCTCGACTGGAGCGTCCACGTCACGAGGTTGCGAGCACGGCCGAGGTGGCCATTGGCAGCGGGAATGGCCGGAGAGTGCACGGACGGATAGTCCAGCGAGAACGAGGCCGCATACGTCGGGCTGAGGCTGAGGTACGGCAGCCCGCGCTCGTGCGCACCCGCGGCCACATCCCACACCACCGGATCCACCAGCACCCCATCAAGCCCATCCGCGTCCACCCATGCGTCGAACGCCGCCGCGAGGTGCTCGTGGTAACGCGCGCGCAGGTGCAGGAAACGGATACCCGGGACACGCGTCGCCCAGCTCGCGGTGACGCGGAGTGACTGGCGGTAGCGGCTGCACTCGAAGCCCTGCCGCGACACGTGCGCCGCGAAGGGCTCCGGCACGAAGTAGCGGACGCGGTGCCCCCGGCGCACCAGCGCCCTCGCCAGCGAGAAGGTCGCGTTGAGGCCGCCGTATTCGGGCAGCATGTAGATTCCGACCGTGGACATCTGAACTCCCCCAGGTGTATCGCACACCCGCCACGACCTCGATGGGAGCACGGCCAGACGCCGTGAGAAGACTCAGCCCGCGGTCGCGAAGCTGCCGTGAAACGTCACGGGGATGGCCTGGTCGAAGTGAACGGTCGCCAGCGGACCGTCTTCGAGCTGCTCGCCGTCGAGCACCGCGACGTAGGAATGATCGGCCTTCGAGTCGAACACGAGGTCGAGCACGAAGGTGGCGTCCTGTGACGCTTCGCGCGGCACGAGCACGGGCTCGCTCGGCACATGCCCGGCCGGGAGTACCCACTCGGCGCTCCTGCCACGGTCGAGGTCGATGCGCGTCACCCCCTGGATGCTCCGGCCCGCGACGTTCCGCTCGGTTTGCGCGAACACCGTGGCATGCCGCGCGCCGTGCAGTCGCGGATGCACCTGAGGAAAGTCGCAGGGCACATCGAAGAGCTTCGTCTCACGCACCTTGCCGGACCGCAGGTCGAGCTGCACACGCGTCAGCAACGGGAGGGGCCCGGTCGATTCCATTTCTCCAATCTCCCCGAGCGAGAACTCGGGGTAGCGGCAGAAGTCGACACAGGGACCGTCCACCTCCTCGAAGGCGTTCGAGAAATGCCAGAGCCAGAAAGGGTCGAGCTCGAACGTCCGGGGGGAATGGATGGCATCGAGCGGGACGACGATGAGCCGCGCCCCGAGCTCAGGCCGCCACTGAAAGAGCTGGGTGACATCCCCCAGGCCGACCATGGCGCGCAGGAGCTTCAGCCGCACGGGCCCCACGAACAGGATGAGGTGCCGCTCCGTCGCCATGAAGTCATGCACCATGCTCTGCCAGGGCGCCTCCACGGTGCCGAGCTTCGACGGCTCCCCGTCGTCCGGCAGCGCGTACAGGTCGATGTTCATCTTCCGGCCATACCGCACCCCGAAGTTGAACGTCGTTCGCAGCGAGGCGACACGATGAGGATGCGCGGAGAAGGCCCCCGTCACCACGCCCAGTCCCGTGGCGTCGAGCGTCTCCAGCGTCGTGGGGCTCATCTCTTGAAGCAGGCCGTTCTCCATCAGCGCGAAGAGCCGGTTCTTCCACAGAAACGTCGAGGTGTTGCCCGTGGTCTTCGCCACGTCTTTTCTCGCCGCCCGCATCCGGTCAAGCCACGACGCGGACGACGTGTAGAGAAACCGCCCCGCTTGCTCCTCCGCACGGAAGCCGGCGCTCTCGACGATGCGGCTCGCGCCCTGCGCGCCACCGCCGTCGAAGCGCACCGCCGTCACGGCGCCATCCGCCTCGAACGCATGCGCGATTCGCGTGCCAAAGCGCTCGAAGAGGCCCGGTCCGGCGCGGAACAACGTCCCTCGGAGGGACTCGGGGAGCCGGCCTTCGACCCGCAGCGGCTCGAAGCCATGGGGGCGGGAGAGGGACCGCAACAATGGGCTCACGGCATTCGCGCTGCGCATCCGCTGCTCCTGGAGCGATGGAATCTGCGTCGAGAAAAGTAAGTGACTCTCACTTACTTTGCAACAGACACCACTCCATCTACCCTGGCGCCACGCATGGCCACGAAGACGCGAGCACGCCCGTACCACCACGGGGACCTCAAGCACGCCCTGCTGGAAGCCAGCATCGGACTCATTCGCGAGGAAGGCGTCGACGCGCTCACCGTCGCCGAAGTCGGACGCCGCGTGGGGGTGTCTTCCGCCGCGCCCTACAAGCACTTCGCGGACCGCTTGTCCCTGTTGCGCGCGCTCGCGACGGAGGGGAACCGACGGCTCAACCAGGCCCTCATCACCGCGACGGAAGGGTCAAAGGACCCGCACGAGGCCTTCCGGCGCTCAGGGGTCGCCTACATCCGATGGGCGGCCGAAAACCCGGCCCTGTATCGCATTGCGACGGACCCGGCGTACATCGACTACGCGGGCCCGCATCCGGACGAGGAAGTCCCCGAGTTGCTCAAGGGCACCCTGGACACGTTCTGGTCGGAGCTGTCGGAGCGCGTCCGGTCCGGGAGCGCGCTCCCCACCTCGCATCCGCTGATGGAGCAATTGCGAGGTCGCGCGCTCGCACAGGGCGTGGCGAACATGTTCGTCAGCGGCGTCTTCGCATCGCTCGGAATCGCCGCCTCCGACGCGGAGCGGCTTGCCCGCGCCGTCATCGGTGAGGACGTCCCGGCCACGACAACCCGCAAGGGCAAGACTTCGCGCACGCGCTGAGCATCGGAGGTGCTGAGCGCACGGAGCCCCCGGGAGAAGCCAGCGCCATGAGCGGCGCCCCGTGGCGGCGGGGCCTGGAATACGTACTGGCCCGTAGCTTTCGGAGAATCGTGAGTGAGTCCGGGCACTTGGCGCCGCGGTGGTGCATCCACCCGCCCCGCCTGCCGCCCGGAGCCACGCCCCGCATGGGAGCCAGCCTGGCGCTGGCGGCCGTGACGCGCCCACCCAGAACGTTGGTAAGACTCCCAACCTGCTGGGGCGCGCCTAGGAAACTCCCAGATTGCGCTGAAATCAACTATACGCGCTCCGTACAAATTTCGCGGCACACGAGCGACTCGGTCGGCGAGGTCAGGCCCCCGGGACGGCTCTGGAGGATTGGATGGAGTTGTCGAGTCTCGAGTCGAGTTTCTGGGCAATCGCACCGGGCGTGGTCGGCGCCGTGGGGCTGCTCTTCGCTGCGTTCTTCTACTTCCGCGTCAAGTCGCTCCCGGAGGGTGACGCGACGATGAACCGCATCGCGGGCTACATCCGCGAAGGCGCGATGGCGTTCCTCGTCCGCGAATACCAGGTGCTCGCCGCGTACTGCGCGGCCGTCGCGGTGCTCATCGGCCTGGCGCTGGGGCCGCTCGCCAGCGGGAGCTTCGTGCTGGGCGCGTTCCTCTCGCTGCTGGCGGGCTACATCGGCATGAAGGCGGCGACGTACGCGAACGTGCGCACCGCGCAGGCCGCGCGCACCGGCTCCAAGCCGAACGCGCTGCTGGTCGCGCTCGACGGTGGCGCGGTCATGGGCCTCGCCGTCGCCGGCCTGGGCCTCATCGGCATGGGTGGCATCTACTACGCCTTCCAGGGGCATGCGCAGCTCTCCCCCGTCCTCCACTCCTTCGCCGTGGGCGCCAGCTCCATCGCGCTCTTCGCCCGCGTGGGCGGCGGCATCTACACCAAGGCCGCTGACGTCGGCTCCGACATCGCCGGCAAGGTCATTGAGAACATCCCCGAGGACGACCCGCGCAACCCGGGCGTCATCGCCGACAACGTGGGCGACAACGTGGGTGACGTGGCCGGCATGGGCGCGGACATCTACGAGTCCATGGTGGCCGCGATTGTCGCCGCCATGGCCATCGCGTTGACCGCCAGCGCCGCGGACCTCTCCCGCCTCGTGGTGGACCCGTCCGCGACCGGTAGCGCGAAGGTGGCGGGCGTGGTGCTCCCGCTGGTGCTGTCCGCCGTGGGCATGGTGGTCAGCCTGCTGAGCATCTTCATCGCGCGCGCGCTCAAGCACATGAACCCCGCGCAGGTGCTGCGCAGCGCTCTCATCCTGCCCCCGGTCATCCTGGTGGGACTTTCCTTCGTGATGATGCAGGTGTTCGGCCTGTCCCAGGCCATCACGGTGGCGCTGGCCGCGGGCGCCTTCGGCGGCGCCATCATCGGCCTCGTCACGGACTACTACACGTCGTCCACGCCGGTGCAGCGCATCGCGGAGGCCTCCGTCACGGGCGCCGGCACCAACCTCATCCGCGGCCTCGCCGTCGGCATGGAGAGCGTGGGCATCCCGATGGCCACCATCGCCCTGGTGGCCTACATCGCCGACCAGGCGCTCGGCCTGTACGGCATCGCGCTGTCGGCCGTGGGCATGCTGGGCGGCACCGCCGTGGTGATGACCGTGGACGCCTACGGCCCCATCTCCGACAACGCCGGCGGCATCTCAGAGATGTCCGGCCTGGGCCCCGAGGTCCGCGCCATCACCGACGAGCTGGACGCGGTGGGCAACACCACGGCGGCCATCGGCAAGGGCTTCGCCATCGGCTCGGCGACGCTCACCGTCATCGCGCTCTTCTCCGCCTTCAACCTCGAGGTCAACCACACGCGCATCGCCGCCGGCCTGCCGGAGATGAGCCTGCAGTTGACCAACCCGAACGTCATCGTCGGCATGCTGCTGGGCTCCATCCTCCCGTTCCTGGTGGGCGCCTCCACGATGCTCGCCGTGGGCCGCGCGGCCGGCGCCATCGTCGAGGAGATTGGCCGTCAGTTCCGCGAGATTCCGGGGCTGATGGAGCTCAAGGCGGACCCGGACCCCAAGAAGATCGTCGACATCGCGACCAAGAGCGCCCTGCGCGAGATGATCTTCCCGGGCATCGTCGCCATCGTCGCCCCGCCCCTGGTGGGCTACCTGCTGGGCCCCGGTGCGCTGGCGGGGCTGCTGGCCGGCGCGCTCGTCGTCGGCGCCACGATGGCGCTCTACATGGCCAACGCGGGTGGCGCGTGGGACAACGCCAAGAAGTTCATCGAGAAGGGCAAGCTCCCGGGCCACGCGAAGGGCTCGGCCGTCCACAAGGCCGCCGTTGTCGGTGACATGGTCGGTGACCCGTTCAAGGACACCTCCGGTCCTGGCGTGGCCATCCTCATCAAGGTCATGAGCGTCGTGTCCCTGCTCGTGGCCTCGCTCATCGCGCTGCGGTAGTCGCACCGGTGCGGCGCCTCGGATGCCGAGGCGCCGCGCCACCCCTGGCAGCTCGCACCGCGCGGCCCCATGAGCCGCGCGGTGCTCTGGAGCGCCAGCGGCCTGTCGTGCGCGTGTTCGCCCCCCGTGCCTTCGGCAGAGCGGGTGGCGCGGCTCCGTTGTTCTGCTGTCAGAGAGGTGACCCATGTTCCTGGAGCTCTCCCAGCAGCAGATCCACGTCCTCCACGCATGCCTGTCTGAGAGCATCGCGGAGTTGCATGACGAGGTCCTTCACACCGACGCGCGCGACCTGCGCGAAGCACTGAAGCGCAAGCTCGACCAACTGCAGGGCATCCAGCAGCGGGTGGAAGCCTTGATGCAAGCCCGGGAAGGGGCATCCCCCTCCTGAATCGCCAGCGTGTTGCCCACGATGCGCGCGGTGCAGGGCGGCAAGTCAGTGACGGTGGTGAACCGTGCCGCGCCTTCCTCGTGGGGGCTCTCCGACATACCGCCGGAATACGCGGCGGAACGCCGCGGCGTCGGCATACCCGACCCGAGCAGCAACTTCGTCGACCGACGCCTGGGTCGTCTCGAGCAGGTGGGAGGCGTGCGCCACGCGCACCCGCTGCACGAACTCGAGCGGCGTCATGCCAAGCCCGGCCTGCACCCGCCGCGCGAGCGTACGCGAGGACGTAGCGGCGGCACGGGCAAGCTCAGCGAGCGTCAGCTGCCGGCCCAGATTCGCGCCGACGAATCGTTCCACGGCACGAAGCGCCGGGTCCGAGACGCGGAGGTGCTCCATCACCATGTACCGGGCCTGTGAGACGCGCTCGTCGAGCACGAGGTAGCGGGCCACCAGGTGCGTGAGCGATGGGCTCGCGACCCGCGCGACGATGGCCAGCACCAGGTCCGCGTGGGCGAAGGCCGAGCCCGCGGTGAGGACGCCGTCGCTCTCGACGACCATCCGGTCCGGGTGGAGGGAGACCGCAGGGAAGCGGCGCGCGAACGAAGGGACGAGCCACCAGGTCGTCGTCGCGCTTCGCCCCGCGAGGAGGCCGGACGCCGCGAGAATGAAAGTCGCGGAACACGAGGCCGCGACCATGGCGCCTTTCGCCGCCGCGCGCGCGAGCAACGTGATGCCACGCGCGGCATCGGCCCGCGAGAGCAGCTGCTCGATGGCGCGCTCGCTCGCCGCGGAGAGCCCAGGCACCAGCAACACGTCTCCCGCCTTCACACCTCGGAGGCTCAGCGCGCCGTCCACGGCGACGGAGCGCCCCGTGCCCGAGCGGACCGGCTGACCGTCGAGCGAGACCACCCGCTGACGCAAGACCTGGGCGCCCCGTGGAACCGAGGCGAGCCCTGCCTCGACGAGTCTTGCGGCCGTGTCGACCACGTCGAGCCCCACGCCCAGCGAGCCCTCTGCCACGCCATCGAACACGACATGCGTAATCACGATGGCGAGAATAGCCCGTTCATTGTCAATCTCGCCACTGGTCACGGAGGATGGGCTTCCCGCATGTTCCAGGCATGCGCCCATCCCCCCCCGACTCCACGGCCGACGACCCTCTCGATGACTTCGGCCGTCGCCCCCTCACCCTCAACGCCGCCAGGCGAACAGTCTACGTCGCCGGCCACGGCCCCGCCGTCATCGTCATGGCAGAGATGCCAGGCATCAGCCCGCACGTCGCCCGCTTCGCGCGCTGGGTGCGCGACGCGGGCTTCACTGTCTACATGCCTTCACTCTTCGGCAGGGACGGTGCCTACCCCCGCGCGGAGGAGGGGCGCGCCATCCTGCAACGCGCCTGCGTGAGCGCGGAGTTCCGAGCGTTCGCGGCGAATGAGTCGAGCCCCGTGACGCAGTGGCTACGTACCCTGGCACGCCTCGCACATGAGGAGTGTGGCGGTCCGGGGGTCGGCGCGATTGGAATGTGCTTCACGGGGAACTTCGCGCTCTCGATGATGCTCGAACGCGCGGTGCTCGCTCCCGTCATGTGTCAGCCGTCGTTGCCCCTGAGCGACACCGGCGGGATTCAGCTGGCGCCTGACGAGCTCGCCGCCGTGAAGGAGCGCCTCGAACGTGACGACCTGACGGTGCTCGCCTATCGGTTCGAGGGCGACCGCTTCTGCACGGCGCAGCGGTTCCAGGCCCATGCGGCCGCGCTCGGAGCTCGCTTCGTTACCAGGGTGCTGCCTGCGTCCGCCGCGAACCCGACGCCTCCCCCCTTCTTCGCGGAGGTCGTCGGGTGCCCCCACAGCGTCGTGACAGCCCATCTCATCGACGCGGAGGGAGAGCCCACTCGCGCGGCGCGAGACGAAATCCTCGCCTTCTTCGCCCAGCGACTGGGACGCGCGGGAGCACCAGGCAAGACGTGATGTGCCCACGCGCCCCTGGCGTCAGTGGGCCACACGGGCCCGCGGCGCCAGGCGGACCAGCAAGGCCGCCAGCGCCGAGGCCGTCGCCAGGACCGTCACCGCCATCCAGCCCCACCGTGCCAGCACGAGGCTGCCACTGGCGGCGCCGGCGGACATGCCGATGAACATGCCGACGAACAGCACCGCGTTGAGCCGGCTGCGCGCCGCGGCGTCGATGCCGAAGACGATGGTCTGATGCGCCACGAGCGACATCTGCACCCCGAGGTCGAAGCCAATCGCGCTGCCGCCAATCAGCCACAGCCGGGCATTCGGCTCGAGCCATGGCGCCGCGAACATGGTGGCGAAGGAGACCGCCGTCAGCCCCGCCCCCAGCCGAGTGACGACCTCCGGCCCGAAGCGGTCGGCGACGCGGCCCGCCACCGGCGCGCCCAAGGCTCCGGCCGCCCCGGCCAGACCGAAGGCGCCCGCCGCCGCGCTGCCCAGGTGGAACGGCGCCCCATGCAGCATCACCGCGAGGGTGGACCAGAACGCGCTGAAGCCCACCGAGAGCAACCCCTGCGCCAGCGCCGCGCGCCGCAGGGCACCATGCTGGCGCCACAGCCGGGCAAGCGAGGCCAGCAGGGCGCCGTACGACAGCGTGCTCGTCGGTTGGAAGCGAGGGAGCCCTCGCCAGGCCGCCACGCCAATCAAGGCCACGCTGGCAGCGGCGATGATGAACATGGCACGCCAGCCAAACTGCTCGGCCACGACACCGGCGACGACCCGGGACAAGAGGATTCCCAGCAGCAGGCCCGTCATCACCGTGCCCACCACCTTGCCCCGCTCTCGCGCCGGGGCCAGCGTCGCGGCGGCCGGGACGATGTCCTGCGCCACGGTCGCCGTCAGGCCGACGGCGAAGCTCATGACGAGCAGCAGGCTCATGTCCGGAGCCAGCCCGCCGAGCAGCAGCGCCACGCTCAGCAAGGCGGCCTTGACCAGGATGATGCGGCGCCGGTCGAAGCGGTCCCCCAGGGGCGTCAGCAGCAGGATGCCCAGCGCGTATCCCAGTTGCGTGAGCGTGGGGAGGAAGCCCACCACGGCGTCAGCGGCCCCCGTGGAGGCCCCGATGACGCCCAGCATGGGCTGGCTGTAGTAGAGCGCGGCCACCGGCACGCCAGCGCTCGCCGCCAGCAGCAGACGCAAGCCACCTGACAGGGAGGCACCGTCCCCATGACGGGTGGCGGCGGCCCCGGCGCTTCCATGTACGGCACGAATGAAGGACATCTCGTTCACCTCTGTCGCTGCGAGTCGAGGTGAAGGTGCTCTAGAGGGGCCGAGGCTGGTAGTAGCGTGCTCCGCACAGCGGATATACGTTCGGCGTATAACCCCGCACGAGGCCAGTTCGCATGCCCACTCGCTCCAAGCCGCCTCGGTCCCGGGCTCCCCGGAGGCGTGCACCTCACCCCACCGCGCCAGCCACCGCGGACCGGCTGGAGTTGATGCAGACGTTCCTCCGCATCGTCGACGCTGGGAGCCTGTCCTCGGCCGCGGCGCAGTTGGGCACCACGCAGTCGACGGTGAGCCGCCGGCTCCAGGCACTGGAGCGCTCCCTGGGGCTGCGGCTGCTTCAGCGCTCCACCCATGCGATGAAGCTCACCGAGGACGGCGCGCGCTGTTACGAGCGCGCGAAGGAGCTGTTGGCCAGTTGGGAGCTGCTCGAAGCCGACCTCCGTGGCGCGAGCAACGAACCCGAGGGAACGCTGCGCGTCGTGGTGCCCCATGCATTCGGACAGCAGTTGCTGGTGGAGCCGCTGACGGAGTACCTGAATCGCCATTCGCGGGTGTCGGTTGAATGGCTGCTGCATGACCGGGCAGTGGACTTCATCACCGACGGCATCGACTGCGCGATTCACGTCGGAGAAGTGCATGACCCCAGCGTGGTGGCCATCCGCGTGGCCGAGGTGCCGCGCATCGTCGTGGCCGCGCCTTCGGTCCTCGGGGAGGGTGACGTCCCTGTCCATCCGGACGCGCTCGCCCGGTTGCCCTGGCTGTCACTGCGCACCTTCTACCGGAACGAGCTATCGCTGACCCATGTGGACACCGGCGAGGTCCAGCCCATCACCTTCGCCCCCCGCCTGAGCACGGACAGCATCTACGCCATCCGGAGCGCGGCGCTGAAGGGCCTGGGCGTCTGCGTGGCCTCGGCCTGGCTGCTCTACGATGACCTCGCCCAGGGCCGCCTCCTGCACCTGGTGCCCTCCTGGCGAGCCGCGCCCTTGCCCATGTACCTGCTCTATCCGCATGCGAGGTTTCATCCCGCGCGGCTGCGCCGGTTCGTCGCGCTGATGAAAGAGACGATTCCATCAGCGCTGGCGGTGGCCATGCACGAGCGGTGAGCCGCTACGACTCTGTCTCATCATCGAAGGACGGATACGCGGAGACGGCAATCCCAATCCCCTGCGCTGCGAACCACCGTAGGTCCTCGGGCGCGAATTCGATAGCGCCCGTGAACTGGCGCTCCCCTCCGATGAACATCCCGAAGTCCGCGACACACGTGGCGGACCGCCGCCGGGCCTCCACGAGTTCGGCGGACAGCAACTCCAACCGCTGACGCGCCATGACCAGTGCCTGAGCGCTCACCTCCGACTCGGCAAGGGTCAGATTGAAGCCTGAGTCCTCATGCGTTCTCTGGAGCAGCGCCTTCTCACCGAGCGTCCAGACCGCATCGACCTCCAGCCGAGGGAAGCGCGTCAAGAAGTCCTTCACGTCAAACGCCGGAGCGAAGACCCGCAGTACGACCACGTTCATGTTCAATGGCCCTCAATGTCACCAGCGTATCTCGCCCAGGAGGGACCTGCGAAGAGGGGCTCCTCGCGGCTTCCCACCTGGAATGAGGCGCGAGTGCCCCACCGGTCGTTTGGCCCCGCGCCGCGGTCCGCTCAGCTGAGGACGGTGCGCAGGTTCATCGGCCCCGCGGGGACGCCCACGTCGCGGCCCGCCGGGTCGTCGGAGGGCGTCTGCCAGGCATTGGCCTGCGTCACCGTCTTGCCCGTGGCCTCGTTGGAGATGGACATGTTGCCATTGTGGCCCGCGGGGCTGATTTGGCTGGTGTTGTAGCCGCTCCACCCCGTGGCGGCGTTTCCGAACGTCGCCTCGCCCCACGTCTGCCCGGAGTTCGCGCCTGGCTTCGCCGAGCCGTCCTTCGACACGCACCACGCGACACTGCTGTTGTTGTCGAACGCCACGGCCTGTGACTGCCCGGGCTGGAGCGTGAACGTCTTCGGCGTGCTCTTGTCGAAGTGCTGTCCGTCATTCGGTCCGCCCTTCTCTCCCACCTTGTTCCAGAGGGTGATGGTCTGAGGCTGGCCCGTGGTGTTGGTGAACGTGTTCGTGAACTTGAACTGGCTCTTCTGCTCCGGGGAGATGAGCTGCAGGTTGCTGTTGTAGGGCGCGCCCACGTTGTTGACGCTCAGCCAGGGCTCACTCGCGTTGTAGACGGCGCCGCTGGACGGAGCGCCAAAGCCGGGGCCCGCGTCACTCACCTGGGATGTCGCGGCGGCCCGAGGCGCGGAAGTCGCGCCGCCCAGGTTCACGCCCTGCCCGCGCGCGGCGGGCTCGAAAGTGTCGGCCATGAGCTTCTGCCAGGCGTCGCTCCGCGGCTGTGACACCTGCGAGGACTTCACGCTCGGCGCCTGCGCGGAGACTGGCGATGCGCAGGCGGTGCTCACCTGGGGAAGCGAGAGGCATGAACGGCTGGGGAGCGAGATGGCCATGGCGGACTCCTTGAGACCGGGGAGAGGACGGCATCCCCTGGAGGGGCAACCGTTCCGGCTGTGCGCGACGTGCCCCACAGCAAAGCAGGACCCATGCCACTGCCCAGGACACCCTGCGCGCGCGTCCGGGCGCTTCGGCCTCAAGAAAATCAGACACTTGAAATACGCATGAGGCCACGCGCACGGATGACAGCGCGCACCACCTGGTGTCTCGGGTCACCAGGGATGCGCCGCCTCAATCACGCGCCGCCTTCACGAACGCCGCGAGCGCGGCCTCGAACTCCGCCGTCGCCTCCAGGAACGGCAGGTGCCCCGCGCCAGGCAGCCACGTGCCCCGGCCCTCACGTGCGCACGCGAGCACCACCTCCGAGCTCATGGACGGAAGGACCACCTGGTCGAGTTCGCCATGGAGCGTCGCCACCGGACGACGGCATCGCCCCAGCTCCACCGAGTAGTCCTCCGCCCGTGAGAGGAGCGCACGACGGACATTCGGCGGGACGCGGAGCATCGCGTGAAGGGCCGCCTCGGCCACAGACGCGTCGAGTCGCTGCGCCGAGCACGCCCCGATGAACGCCCGCGCCGTGGCGTCATAGGCTGCCGGGTCCTCCGAGAGGAGCCCGCGCGCGTTGGACATCATCCCCGGCCCGAACAAGGCCCGCGCGGGCTTCCCCGTCTTGAGCGCCGCGGCCACGAAGAAGAGGCCACCCAGCTCGCGGTCGCCTCGGTGCCGGAGATAGTCGCCGGCAACGACGCCGCCATACGACCAGGCCACCACCACGGGCTTCCGCAGGCCGAGCTGCCCGATGACCGCCGAGAGGTCTCCGGCGAAGTGAGCGCCATCCACGTATGGAGCGTCGCCCTCTGGCTTGTCCGAATCACCGTGCCCTCGAAGGTCGAGCGCGACCAGACGGTGGTCTTGCGCCAACCGCCCTTCGAGCACCCCGCGCCAGCTCTGGCGGCTCTGCGCAATGCCATGCAGAAAGAGCACGGCCGGAGCACCAGACGACGGGCCCGCCTCACTCATCGCGAGCCGAACGCCCCCAGAACCCTCGACGAAGCCAGTGCGCACCATGGTGCCCAAGCCAGTACGCGCCCACGGACGGAGCGTCAATCCTTCGCGCGAAGGCTCCGGCCTTTTGTCGGCAAAGCAAGCGCAGGCGCGGCCCCCGCCGCGCGCAATCCCGGATGGCCCGCGAGGACAAGCTCGGTCGTCCGCGCGATGTGCTCCGTCAGCAGCGCACAGGCCCGCTCCGCGTTCCGCGCCAACGTGGCCTTCACCAGGGCGGCGTGCTCATCCTCCACGCTCCGCCGCGCCTTGCCGTGCGCCTGCGCGAGCCGACGGTAGCGCTCCGTCTGGTCGAACAAGGTCGCATGGAACTTGAGAAGCCAGGGCGACCCACACGCACTGAGCAAGGTCGCGTGGAAGCGCGCATGCTCCAGCTCCCAGGTGTCGTCGAGCGTCCCGCTCCCGGAGGCCGGGGCCCGCCGCTGGAGACGATGGAGGGCCGCGGTCACCTCGCCCTCCCAGGCGATGTCGCCGAGAGTGATGGCGGCGCGAAGCGCGAGCGGCTCGATTTGCTGCCGCGTCCGCGTCAGGTCCAGCAAGTCAGCCCGGGAGATGGGCGCCACCCGGAAGCCGCGCTGGTCCACGATGGTGACGAGCCCCTCGGACGCCAGACGACAGCACGCCTCGCGAAGCGGCGTCCGCCCGACGCCGTAGCGCGGCGCCAGGTGCTCGAGCCGCAGCTTCTCCCCCGGTGGCAACACGCCATCGAGGATGTCACCCCGCAGCCGGTCCACGACCGCCGAGGCGAGCGTGGGTTCGGACACCGGACCGCGAAGGCGGGATGGAGCAGCCATGGTTCTCCTCACAAACACGCACCTATACGACACCGCACGGAATTGACACAAGGCGTCGCGCTGGATGCAAATTGCATTTTGTCGACATTTCATTGAGGTCGAGCACCGCCCCCGCTAGCCTGCGATGCGTAGCCGAGGGAGATGAGCCACCATGCGGATTGCTTCGATTCTGGTGAGGGATGAGCCTGCGCTGGGCGTGCGCGCGGCCAAGGGGATGGTGAACGTGACGGCGCTCGACTCCTCCGTCGGGACTTCACTGCGCGCGCTGCTGGAGCGAGGCCCGGACGTGCTCGCGGCCCTGGCGAAGCGCGTGTCGGAGGCGACGGACCTCCAGGCGCTGTCCGATTCGGAGTTCCGCTACCGGCCGCTCGTTCCGGAGCCGAGCAAGTTCCTCTGCCTTGGGCTGAATTACGTCGCGCATGCGGCGGAGGCCACCTACGAGACGCCTCGGCACCCGGTGGTCTTCACGCGCCTCCCGTCGAGCCTCCTGGCCCATGAGGAGCCCATGGTGGTGCCTACCTGCTCGAACCAGCTCGACTACGAGGCAGAGCTGGCGGTGGTGGTGGGACGCCCGGGGCGCAACATCCCTCGCGAGCGCGCGCTGGAGTGGGTGGCGGGCTACACGCTCTTCAACGACGGCTCGATTCGCGACTACCAGAAGCGCACCCACCAGTGGACCGTCGGGAAGAACTTCGATGGGACGGGCCCGCTGGGCCCGGAGCTCGTCACGCCCGATGAGCTACCCGAGGGCGCCCGCGGCCTCCGCATCCAGATGCGCGTGGGCGGAGAGGTCCTCCAGGACGCGACCACGTCGGACATGATTTTCGACGTCGCCACCGTCATCGCGGACCTCTCCGAGGCCATGACGCTCCAGCCAGGAGACGTCATCGCCATGGGCACGCCCAGCGGCGTGGGCGCCGCCCGCAAGCCACCGCGGTTCCTCCGCGCCGGTGAGGTGTGCGAGGTCTCCGTCGAGCGGATTGGCGTCCTGCGCAACCCCATCGCCGACGCAGCCCCCGTCCATGCGGGTACGCCGCCCGCACAGGCGGCGAAGTAAGCCCTCGTCGTTGAGCACACCCCCAGGGAGGACGAATGTCCACGCAAGCGAAACTGCCCGGCCGGCTTCACCACACGGCGTATGTGACTCGGGACTTGGAGGCGACGCGGAAGTTCTACGAGGAGCTGATTGGCCTGCCCCTCGTCGCGACCTGGTGCGAGTCGGACGAGCTGTTCGGCGCCGTCCGCACCTACTGTCACACCTTCTTCGAGCTCGCCGATGGCAGCGCGCTCGCGTTCTTCCAGTTCGAGAAGCAGGAGGACCAGGAGCTGTTCGGGCCGAAGATGCCGGACTCGCCCTTCCACCACATCGCGCTGGACGTCACGCTCGAAGCCCAGCGAGGCATCGAGGAGCGGCTGCGGGCCGCGGGCTACACGGAGCCTGCCATGTACGTGCTCGAGCACGGCTACTGCCGCTCGCTCTACGTGAAGGACCCCAACGGGATGATTGTCGAGTTCACCTACGACAGCCCGGACGCCGTGAAGCCCGAGCTCGTACAGGCCCGCCGCGCCAGGGCCCACCAGGAGCTGGCGCGTTGGCTCGCCGGGGACCGCACCTCCAACAACGTGTTCCGGTGAACCTCCTCACGCTCTCGTTCGACAACGGGCCCGACCCCGAGGTGACGCCTCGGGTGCTCGACGTCCTGGCGTCGCACGACATCACCGCGCGGTTCTTCGTGCTGGGAAAGCACCTCGTCACGGAGGAAGGGCGGCGCCTTGTCACGCGTGCTCGGGACGCGGGGCACCTCATTGGCAATCACTCGTTCACCCACGCCATCCCGCTGGGAGAGGACCCGCGCCCGGACGCGGTGGAGGTGGAGATCGCGGCCACCGACGCGCTGCTCGCGCCGCTCGTCCCCGCCCCCAAGTGGTTCCGGCCTTTCGGGGGTGGCGGCAAGCTGGGCCCGCACCTCCTGAGCCAGCGCGCCGTCGACCACCTGGTCCGCCACCGCTACTCGTGCGTCCTCTGGAACAGCGTCCCCGGCGACTGGCTCGACCCCACGGGCTGGCCGGAGAAGGCGCTGGCGGACTGCGCGGCGCGGCCCCACACGCTGATGGTCCTGCATGACATCCCCAACGCCTCGCTCGAGGCGCTCGACGGCTTCATCCGCCGGGCGAAGGGCCAGGGCCTGCGCTTCACGACGGAGTGCCCGAGCGACTGCGTGCCCATCCTGGACGGGCGAATCACGCGCGACCTCACGGGACTGGTGGCCCCTGGTGCATGAGGGCCGCCCGCCCTCGGCTGCGCGCTGTTCAACCTGCTACCTGGACCACCCCGGCCCCAACGACATCTCATAGTCGAGGCGTACCACTTCATTGCTGCCGACCGAGAAGTCCGTGCAACGCTCGAACGTCGTGCAGATTCGATAGTCCCCCAGTGCCAGCTCGGCTTCAAAGAAGCCGTCCTCGTTCGACGTCACGGACGCCACGTCCGTGTCCTGGGGTAGGGATTTTATCAGCAACGTCATTGACCGCGGCTCGCGCTCACAACCGGAAGAACATACATCATCCACATAGGTGGTCATCCCAAAGACCCCTTGCGATATCGTCACGGCCTCTTCGGGATTGAAGTCACCACATCCCAGGCTGCTCAAGGACATGACAGCGAGCGACGCCAGGAATCCTCGGGAGCTCATTTTCATCAAGACAGCATATGCCGCGGCACCAAAGGCGCACCAGTCCGGCAGCGCCAGCGACCGCCCCTCGCCTCACGACCTCCTGAAGAACGACACCTGCAGGAAGCGCAGGCCGGCGAGAATCTGCTCCACGCGCGCGTCCGACAGCGCCCCGATGCGCGCTCCCAGACGCGCCTTGTCGACCGAGGACACCTGCGACACGACGACGACGCTCTGCTTGGGAAGGCTCCCCTCTCCCACTTCGAGCAGCACGTTCCCCGGCTCGCTGGCCCGGTGCAGGTTTGACGTCAGCGCACACACGACCACCGTCGTGATTCGTGAGTGATTGAAGACGTCGTCCTGGACCACCACGTGGGGGTGCGAATAGCTGGGGACCGGACCTCGTGAGTCGTCGGGCTCCACCCAGAACACGTCACCGCGGTTGATTTGCTCGGGGGGCATTGCCTCGACGTCTCCTGTGCCCGCCGCGCTCCTGACGGTCTGGCCACCTTCATAGCGACCGTGGAGGCGGCCTCCAAGGCCTCCTCCGTCAGAAACCACCGGACACCTGGGTGGACGTCTCCACAACGAATGGATTTCCGGGACGTTTCGCGGGACCTGACGCGCCTCACTTGCACCCGTCCCAGGCCCCGGGCATCATTTCGATGAACAGGTTCATCAAAACAACGGGGGAGGCCATGGCGACGCGGAGCAAGGCCGGAGCAACGGAAGGACCCAAGCGAGGACGCCCGCGAGGCCGGACGGAGCAGGGCCATGAGACACGCGAGCGGCTGTACACGACCGCGCTAGGGTTCATCTCCGCGCGGGGCTACGACGCCACCCATCTGCGGGACATCGCCAAGAAGGCGGGGGTGAGCGTCGGGCTGCTGTACCGGTACTTTCCCAGCAAGCGCGCCATCGTCCTGGCGCTGTACGACGAGCTGTCATCGGCCTATGCGGCGCGCGCCGCCGCGTTGCCCGCGGGCCCCTGGCGGGAGCGCTTCCTGTTCGCGCTCCGGGCAAGCCTTGGCGTGCTCGGGCCGCACCACGAGGTGCTCAAGGCGCTGATTCCCGTGCTCGTGGGCGGCGAGGAGGACGGCCTGTTCGCGCCGCAGACGGCGTTCTCCCGGCAGCGGGTCCAGGCCGTTTTTGGAGACGCCGTGGCGGGCGCCACGGACGCCCCGGGCAGCGCCACGGTGGGCCAGGCGCTGGGCAGGCTGCTCTACGTCGCGCACCTGGCCGTGGTGTTGTGGTGGCTGCTCGACAAGAGCCCACGTCAGCGCGCCACCCAGGGCCTGGTGTCGATGCTGGCGCGCCTGCTGCCCCCTGCGTCGCTCGCGCTGCGGCTGCCCGGCGCCGGGAGCGGGGTCCTGGGCGCGGATGCCCTCTGCCGGCAGGCGCTCTTTGGAGAGCCAGCGCGTGCACGGGCGGAAGAGGTGACGCGATGAATACCGCGACGCGGGGTCATCCAGAGGTCACCCTGAACGGGGGAAGCACAGGCGAGCCGCTCGCGAACACCGCCGCCCCGGTGCCTCCCGACGTGGGCCGCTTGCGCTTCGACCCGGCGCGGGCCCTGTGGCTCTGGGGCATGCTCATCCCCGGCGTCACCGTGGGGCTCGCGGCGGCGACGCCCACCACGGTGGCGGTGTCGCTCCTGCTCACCTTCGTGACGCTCTGCCTGGGGCACTCAGTGGGCTTGCATCGCGGCGTCATCCACCGCACCTACGAGGCGGGCCCGCTCACACGCGGCGTGCTCGCGTACCTGTTCGTGCTGAGCGGGCTTGGCGGCCCCCTGTCGTGGGCACGCCTGCACGCGGTGCGCGATTACTGGCAGAACCGCCCCGATTGCCCGCCCTACTTCGCCTATGGGCATTCCATGGCCCGCGACTTCGGCTGGAACCTGCACCTGCGCTTCGAGCCCGCGGATGACCGGGCCCTGGCGCGGCTTCCGCGAGATGTACTGACGGACCCGTGGTTGTGCTTCCTGGAGCGCACCTGGCCGCTCCACGTGCTCGGGCTGGCGGGGATGGTGCTCGTGGTGCTGGGCCCCCAGGCCGTGGCCCTCTGCGTCTGCGCCCGCACGGCCACCAGCATCCTCGGACACTGGGCCGTGGGCTACGCGGCCCATGTCTGGGGAGAGCGGCGCCATGCCCTGCCGGGCACGGCGGAGAGCGGGACGAACATCTGGGTGCTCGGCGTGCTGTCTTTCGGCGAGGGCTTCCACAACAACCACCACGCCTTCCCAGGCTCCGCGCGCATGGGCCAGGAGGCGCACGAGCTGGACCTGGGGTGGTGGGTCATCAGGGGGCTTCGCCGGCTGGGGCTCGTGCGCGATGTCCGTACGGCGGACTGAACCGAGGAACGTGGCGGGGCGTCCGGGCGCCGCCTGGACGCCACCCGCGTCAGGTGGCCCTTCACACCGGGGGGCTCACCGCGAGGTCGCTTCCATCCACTGGACCACGACCTGGCACAGCGCCTTCTTCTTCGCCTTCACCTCCGCCTGGTCGCGGAGCGTGACGACGGCGCGGTCCGCGGCGGCCCACTGCAGCAGGCCGCTGGCGTCCTCGAAGGAGAAGCCCTGCGTCGCCTTCACCTTCGCGCCCCGGTGGAAGATGAGCTGAACACAGTCCTTGGGCTTCAGCTTGAACGTCACCCGGTCATCGCCCTTGAAGCAGAAGCTTGGCGCGTTCCACTTGATGCGCTCCACGATGCCCGGATGGGCGGCCAGGATGGCGGTGCGCAGGCTTTCGACTTCGTCCTTCCGCGCGTGTTCGAGTCCCCGCATGAATCGCTCGACTTCTTCGGACCGGTTCGACACGCGCGTCACCTCTCTCCAGCACCAGCATGACTTTCTTGTGAACACGATGTTCTCGCGATTTCAAGGATGCTCTGCGAGTCAGGGCTCTGGTGTATGGAACCTCCTCCCCCGCCGTACCCCCCAAGGAGGAATCTTCGATGCGTCGTCTCGTTCCAGCCCTTCTCTCCGCGAGCCTGATGGTCGGATGTGGTCCCACCGGCGCAGACTCCGCGCCGTCTGCGCCGTCCACGGAGCACCAGGACGCGCCGCTCACCACCACGGACGTGGACGTGGCCCCGGAGTGTCAGGGCGTGCTCACCTTCGTCAACACGGCGTCGCTGTCCACGCTGGACGCCTACCTTCCCAGTGACGTCGCCCAGAACCTCGTCGGCTACCGCGCGACGGCGCCCTTCTCCACGCTGGCGCAGGTGTCCGGGGTCCAGGGTGTCGGCCCGGTGCGGCTGGCGCAAATCGAGGGTGGCGCCCGCGCGCTGGGCTACCTCACCAGCACCTGCGCCGGCATCCTGGACGAGCTCGCGCTCTCCGCCGATGACGCCGCGGCGGTGGTCACCCTGGTCAACACCATCAACAGCGACGCGCTGTACGCCGTCCTGCCGTACGCGTGGAACGGCGCGACGAACCTCCTCAACCTGCGGCCCTTCACGTCCGCGCAGGCCATCTCCGAGGTGACTGGCATCGGCGCGGTCAGCCTGCGCAACCTCCGCAACGCGGCCACGCAGGGCTACGCGCTGACGGCGCTCATCGCCGCGGTGAACGCCCAGGAGGAGAGCCTGTGGACCTCCCGGCTGAGCCAGGGCTTCCAGGTGGAGGACGTGATTGCCGGCGCCCACGGCAACGACCAGCTCAAGAGCGCGCAGTGCTTCGGCATCGACCCCAGCCTCTTCCCTGACGCGCGCTGGCAGGTCCGTCCGCAGCTGGCCACGGGCGCCGAGGTCGTCAACCAGGTCGCCAGCACGGTCGACTACGCCGACCGCAACGAGCCGCTGCCGGAGGCGCTCATCACCGACGGCCTGGCGGAGCTCCAGGCGCGCACCGCCGGTGGCACGTTCAAGGGCTGCTACATCAGCTACGGCAAGGGCCCCTGGGCCGGCATCGCCGTCAGCTTCTTCATCGACACGGTGACGGGCTACCGCGTGCTGACGGAGCAGCACTGGGTGGAGTAGCCCCTGGACGCGCGAAGCCCCCTGTCACCCACGGGTGACAGGGGGCTTTTCAAACGGCGAGCTGGCGCGTGACTACGGCACCACCGTGGCCGTCACGGACACGCCCGAGTAGGACGAGTAGCCGCGCACGGACACGTACCAGGTCCCCGACTGGGGGCTGGAGAAGGTGCAGGTCTCTTCGTTGCCGGACGCGTAGGGCCGGCAGTCGTAGGCGCTGGTGGTGGGCTGCGAGCCGCGGCGCACATAGAGGTCCGCGTCACCCGAGCCACCCGCCTGCGTCACCGTGAGCGACGTGGTGCCGCTGGGGACGTTGATGGAGTAGTGCTTCCAGGTGCTGGAGGAGCCCGACAGGTTCGTCTGGGAGAGCACCGTGGTGCCGGTCGGCGGGGGGTTCGTCCCATTGATCTTGGAGTCAATCCAGCTCTCGAAGTGCGACACGCGCGCGTACATGCCCGGGTAGCGCGAGTCGGCGCAGCCGATGCCCCAGCTCACGACGCCCGCGAGCTT
This sequence comes from Myxococcus sp. AM010, assembly GCF_013372585.1. Taxonomy (NCBI): domain Bacteria; kingdom Pseudomonadati; phylum Myxococcota; class Myxococcia; order Myxococcales; family Myxococcaceae; genus Myxococcus; species Myxococcus sp. AM010. The sequence continues at coordinate 40,973 of NZ_JABXEO010000009.1, read as the reverse complement.
GCGAGTGCCGTTGTGGTTGACGGTGAGCGGCCCCCCACTGTCACCCTGGCACGAGTCCTTGCCCGACGCGGAGGCGCCAAGCTGGTCCGCGCCAATGGTATAGCTCGGGTACTGGCTCTGCGCCTGCGCGTTGGTAATCAGGTTGACATTCACGGTGCGCAGGTTGACCGGCAACGACGAGGAGCCGGAGGAGGTCGAGCCCCACCCCGTCACGGTCGCGACCACGCCCGCGTTGGTGGCGCCGTTCGACGCATCCGCCGCCGAAACGAGGGGAATGGCCTTGACGGTGGTGCCATTGAGGTCCAGCGGCGTGGACAGGCGAATCAGGGCAATGTCCTTGCCCTGGGTCGCCGTGACGTAGCCGGTATACCGGATGACCTCCGCCGTGGCGCGCCGCTGACCCGTGCCGGTGCGCGAGGTGGAGCCCGCCAGGATGGAGGGGCGAGAGCTGCTCGACACGCAGTGCGCCGCGGTCAGAATCCAGCTCTCGTTGAGGATGGAGCCACCGCAGAAGTGGCTGGTGCCGTTCTGCAGGGACACCTGCCACGGATTCGCGCCAATGGTCGTTTCCACGCCACCGACGATGTCCTGCTCGATGGTCGCCGGCGTCACCGACTCCGCCTGCTCCTCGATCATCTCCGGACCGCAACCGACCAGCAACGACATCGCGCCAACCGTCGACCACCGCCGCATGACCTTCACTGACATCATGGAGACCTCGGGTATCTGGGGAAGACGTGAAACGGCTAAAGTCGAATAACCGCTTCACGACTTAAAAACCGTAACACACGATCTTCCCCATCTACCAGTCCCATGCCGGATGAACCGCCACCGCGCCCGGCGGCGGCCGCTCCTTGCGACATGCCTGTTTCATTACATTCCTGCCATACTTTGGCATGGAACGAAGCGTCACTGACATGTCATTGGAGGCGCGTGTCGAGGTGACGACGGCGCCATGAAGCAGCCCGGTGGTGTAATCCGACACACCACCGGGTCTGTCATACCCCTGACTCTGGGCGATTTCCCGGCCGCGCGGTGCCGCTGAGGTTGGACGACGTCGCGGAGCGCGGCAGCTTCGGCGGGGGCGGCTTGGCGAGGCTGTCCAGGAAGGGCATGAGGTTTTCGGCGGCTTGCAGGATGTCGCGCTCGAAGTCCGTCACCATCCGCGATGAAACATCCAGTCGCAGCAGCGTGTCTTGCGTCTCCGTGTGCCCCTCCCAGGTCACCTGGGCCACGGGCCCGGGCGTGCCCGTGCGCACGAACTGGACCAGGGACTCCACCAGTTGGCGCATGAACGTCCGGTCCTCCTCCGTGAACAGCTCGCCGGCGGGCGGCACGTCCGCGGCCGTCTCCAGGAAGTAGGGCACCTCGCCCCCATGAGGCACGCCCAGCCGCTGCCGGGGTGCGAGCAGCTTGGCGCGGTATTCGAAGTAGTAGCGCCACACGGCGGCGCCTCGCTCCGCGTGGCGGGTGGCCAGCAAGCGCGGCATGACCGTGAAGACGAAGTCGCGGCACATCCGCCGGCCAATCTCCCGGTCATCGTCCACGTCGGGGTAGAGCTGGCGGATGGACTCGGCGAAGGCGCCCAGGCGTTCGAGGATGGTGCCGGGGTCGATTCCGAACGAGGACACCACGCTGGAGTCGTCACTCGTGCTGCCGATGATGAGCGGCAGGGAGAGCTGCTCTCCACGCGCGAAGGTTTCGCGAATGGGCTCGGGAAGGACAGAGTCTCCGTAGATGGGACTGGGCGCGTTCGCGGTGTCCGCGGGGAGCATCCAGAACTTCTCCGGGCTCAGCTCGCGCAGGTCCTTCATGGTGGCCAGCAGCCGGTCCAGCCCGTTCCTCCACGCGAAGGCCATGCCGGCCAGCCGCGCGTCCGCCAGGGGCTTCTCCTGGAGCACGTACGCGCTCATGGCCACGCCCCGGCGGAAGAGGTTCTTCTCCTTGACCTGCGGCGACGTGAAGAGCGACAGGACGCTCTTGGCACCCGCTGACTGTCCCATCACCGTGACGTTGCCGGGGTCGCCGCCGAACCGCGCGATGTTGTCGCGCACCCACTCCAGCGCCAGCATCTGGTCCAGCAGGCCGAAGTTCGCCGGCCCACCCGGGTTCTCCTTCTCCAGCGCCGGATGCATGAAGAAGCCCAGGTGCCCCAAGCGGTAGTTGAAGGTCACCAGCACCACGTCGCGCGACGCCAGATGAATCCCTTCATAGGGCGGCACGCGGCCCGAGCCGATGACGAAGGCGCCGCCGTGAATCCAGAACACCACCGGCAGCTTCGCGCCCGCATCCAGCTTGGGCGTCCACACATTGAGGAAGAGACAATCCTCGTGCATCTCACCGGGGTCGCCGCCGCCGGCCTCGATGCAGGCCTGACGGGACTGGTGCGCGGAGGCGCCGAAGTCGAAGGCCTCGTGGACACCGGGCCACGGATTGGCGCGCTCGGGCGCCTTCCAGCGCAGCGCTCCCGTGGGAGGCTTCGCGTAGGGGATGCCCTTGAAGACAGAAATCTTCCCTTCGACCAGGCCCTGCACCTTGCCTTCCTTCGTGAGTACCTCAGGCGTCTTGATGACGTTCATCGACCGGCTCCCTTCAGGTTGTGAGACTGTCCGTGCGAAAAAAACCTCGTGCACCAATCCACCCAGATGAGGGGCGCGAAACTGAATTGAGCGGCAACTCCTGGCAACACCCTCCCGCCAGAAACCCGCGTTCATGAAAGCGATAGACGGGAACACGACACCCGCCCCGTCCCGGAGTCGGTCGGGGTCTGGCCCGGTCCCGCCGGCGAACGTTCCGGCCTTGTTCGCGCCAGCCTCCAGGTGCCGTGATAGGGTGGCCGCCGCATGGCGATAGACAAGGCGCTCCTGCTCATCGCGGATATCGGCGGGTACACCCGCTTCATGAGTCACCACCGCTTCAGCCTCGCGCACGCGCAGGAGACGGTGGCGCAGCTGCTCGAGGCCGTCATTGATGCCTCGGGGCCGCTCAAGCTCGCCAAGCTCGAAGGAGACGCGGCGTTCTTCTATGCCGTGGGCGACGACTTTCCCGCCGTCGACCGGCAGGTCGCGAACATCCGCCGCGCCTTCGTCTCACGGCGAGAGCAGTTCATCGTTGACCGCATGTGCAGGTGCGACGGCTGCATGCAGGTGGGCGCCCTGACGCTCAAGTTCGTGGCCCACGCCGGTGAGGTCGCCTTCCAGCGCGTGAAGCACCTCACCGAGCTGGCGGGCGTGGACGTCATCCTGGTGCACCGGATGCTGAAGAACGACGTCCCCGTCACGGAGTACGTCCTGATGACCGACGCCGTGCACCAGGGGCTCACGCCGGAGCTCCGCCAGCTCACCCAGGGGCTGGAGCACGACTTCGAGGGCATGGGGCGCACGGCGACGCACTACCTGGACCTGAACGCGTTCGTCCTCGCGCCGCCCGAGCCCGTGCGCCCGAGCCTGCCGCGCAGGCTCTGGGCCAAGCTGAAGCTGGAGCTGAGCTCGATGAAGTACGTGCTGGGCCTCAAGCAACCCTGCGAGGACTTCCGCAACGTCGAGGTCGTGGACACCCAGAAGCCGTAGCGGGCCGCCCGCGCTTCAGGGGGGACGCGGCGACTCCAGAATCTCCACGTTGGAAATCCAGTTGCGCTTCCGGCGCGCGAGCCGCGTCGCGGCATCCTCGTCGTCGAAGCTGCCCGAGCCGCGGCGAATCCGCGCCGGGTCGATGCCCTCGAACGCGTTGACGTTGACGACCGCGTAGAGCTGGCCGTCGATGAGGCTGGTCACCACGGGGACGACGCCGCACCGGCAACAAGTGTGGAACTCCGCGGTCCGCGTGCCGAAGACATATCGGGAGACCCGTGACGGCTCCTGGACCAAGACCTTGAGCGTCCCCCCAGGATGAGACGTCCAGACCCCCACGTGCCTGGCGCAGAACGAACAACCACAGGCCCGTGCGGGAATCTCGTCCGGGCTCGGCTCCCAGACGAGCGTGAAGGACAGATTCCCGCAGTGGCACTTCCCTGGAATCACCATGAGCGCGACCTCCGTTGCATCGACGCTCACCTATACTTCATCCCGCTCACGCCGCCACGGAGTGAAAGGGATTGCAGCACAGTCGCGCCGCCCTCCGGGCAGCACACCTCCGGAGGGCGCGCGGCTCAGGCCGGCAGCGCCTTCAGGAAGGCCAGCAGCGCGGCGTTCACCTCGGCGGCGCGCTCCTGCTGCACCCAATGCCCCGCGCCAGGGACGACGTGGATGTCGGCCAGGTTCGGCACCAGGGCCTTCATGGCGTCGATGGGTGAGAAGGCACGCACCGGGTCCTTCTCTCCAACCAGGTAGAGCGCCGGCTGCGGGAGGACCGCCGTCGCCAGCTCAGGCAGCTCGTGCCAGTCCCGGTCCATGTTGCGGTAGCGGTTGAGCCCGCCCCGGAATCCACTGCCGGAGAGCTCCTTCGCGAAGTACGCGACGTCCGCCTCGGTGAGCCAGTCAGGCAACGTCTCCGGCACGTCGAGCCCCGCGAGGAAGCCCTCCCCCTTCTGCTTCGCCAGCACGGCGGGATTCGTCACATCGAAGCCGGGGGTGCCGGTGAGAATCGTCCGAACCGTCCTCGGGACGTCCGCCTCGAACTCGGCCTCGGCCACGCCGGGCTCCTGGAAGTAGAGGATGTAGAACCACTTCTCACCGAACATGTGCCGGAAGAGCTGCATCGGCGGCATGGGCGCGCGCCCCAGATGGGGAACGCTCATTCCCACCACCGCGCGGAAGCGGTCGGGATGCAGGGCGGCGCAGCTCCAGGCGAGCGCCGAGCCCCAGTCGTGGCCGATGACGATGGCCGTCTTCTCCCCCAGCGCGTCCAGCAGGCCGACCGCGTCCCCCACCAGCTGCTTCATGCTGTACGCCTCGATGGCCTCCGGCTTGTCGCTCTGGCCGTAGCCGCGGACGTCCGGAGCCACCACGTGGTACCCCGCCGCCGCCAGCGCCGGAAGCTGATGGCGCCACGAGTACCAGGACTCCGGCCAGCCATGCAGGAGCAACACGAGCGACCCCGAACCCGCCTCCGCGACGTGCAGGTTGATGCCATTCGTCTTGACGGTTCGATGCGTGATGTCGGCCATGAGGGCGCTCCGGAGGTGACGGTACGGTGGGGGTGAGCAATCGCATCAGGCGCGTCAGACACGAGGCTTGACGCGCTCCTTCGCGGCGCGAGCGTGACGGCGGCGAACGCCGCGACCCAGGTCCGCCACGGACGTGCTTCGGAGGTGTTGCATGAGCAGCGCCGCGGCCTGGTCCAGCGCCTTTCCCAGCGCATCATTGACGGCCTGCTCCACGAGACAGCCCGGACTTTCATCATGGGGGCCGATACTGAAGAGCGTCGGCGCTCCGAGCGCTTCGTACACGTCCTCCAACGTCACGGTGTCGAGCGTGCGCGCCAGCGACCACCCTCCACCGTGCCCCTTCACCGAGGTGAGGAGTCCTGCGTCCCGAAGTCCGGCCATGGTCCGCCGGACCACCACGGGATTGGCCTTCAGCAGCCGCCCCATCGCCTCTGACGTCACCACGGGGCCCATGCCCTCCATGTGGAGGAGGACATGCAAGGCGACGGAGAGCCGACTGTCGCGTCTCATGCCACTTCATATGTGGCATGAGACGCGGCCAGTCAAGCGGTTCGGCAGGTGGGGTGTCTGAGTGGGGTGTCGGGGCTCAGTAGTTGACCACACCGTTGGGGAGCAGCAGGCGGTGGCTCCCCAGGTCCACGAGGGAGCGCGCTACGTCGAGCTGCACCACCGCGCGGCCACGCAGCGCCAGCTCGTGCACGGGCGCCTCGAAGGTGACCGGAGCGACGCTGGCGTCGACGAAGCCAGAGCCCTCCGCCCGGGCATAGCCGCCCAGCCCTTCCAGTTGGAACGTCACGCGGACGCGCTCCACGCCTTCCGGCACGTAGAAGTAGGCCACCAGGTGCGCGTGGTCGGCCTGGGCCACATCCACGCGGTCTTTCGCCAGCTCCACCTTGAGCGGAGCCCCATTCGCGGTGACGCGGACGGCACCGATGGGGAGCTCCAGCTTGTCGTAGCCTTCCGCCGCGGAGCCGCGGAGCCGCAGCTCGAAGCGCTGCCCGTCCTCCGTCTGGACCGGACCGGAGGGCGCGGGTGGCTCGTCCTGGACGGAGTCGAGCCGCTCAGTGCCCCCACCGCAGGCCGTGAGGGCGAGGGCCGCGCAAACGCACGTCGACAACATGATTTTCTTCATGGCGTGTCTTTCCTTGAGCTTTGAAAGGTGTCTGGAAATGAAGTGGGGACGGCTCAGGGCGAGCAGCTCTGGCCGGAGTTGGAGGTCGGGTCGACGGCGATCGCCTGCGCGGCCTGGGGCGTGGCGGGGCCGGGGATGAAGTTCCCGGGCAGCGGATACGAGTCGCACTGATTGTTGAAGTTATCCACGGGGTCAATCAGCGACGAGATGAGGCCGCAGTCGGTGGTGTTCAGCGCGGCGACCGCGTCCGTGAGCAGCGACGGCGGCGTGGGCGTGGAGCCGAACAGGCGCTGATTGCAGACGCCCACCAGCGTCTGGCGAGCGAGCAGGAAGCGGAGCCGGTCCAGCTGGCTGCGCACCCCTCCCGCCGGGTACATGGCCGGGCTGCCCCACAGGATGCCCTCCGCGGCGGGCAGCGTGACGATGGTGCCGATGGGGCCCAGGTCGATGGGGCCCAGCGCGAGGCACTGCGTGAGCGACAGGATGCGGGTGCTGAAGAAGCCCAGCGTCCGGGTGGCGCTGGTGCACTCCACCGGAGGCGGCTCTTCCCGCTCGCACGTCAGGCGCGCCGAACACATGGCCGAGCCCAGGTCGAACGTCACCCGGAACGTGTTGTCGATGTGGTTGTCCGCGAGGCCGTCCTCCGCGGCGATGGCCACACACTCTTCGTAGCTGCCGATTTGCAGCGCGAATTCCGACGTCAGCGAGCCGTTGACGGGAATGCTCACCGGCGGCGGCGGGGAGAACGTGAAGCCCTCGCTCGACAGCACATCATCGGTCGCCGTCAGCAACACGGACGGCAACGTCGGATGGACGTTGATGACCTTGAAGCTGTAGTTCGCGGTGTAGGGGTATTCGTCCGCCACCACCACCGACGCGCCATTGACCTTCTTCTTGCAAATCAGGTCATGGGCATTCGCGACTCCGCTCCCACCCACCACCGCCGCACATGCCGCGGCAACCCACTGCTGCTTCAGCTTCATCCGCATGGTTCCGACCTCGTTCATGAGCACCAGGCTCGGACGTGGCGGATTTCACCGTTTGTGCCATGTCTGGGAAGACGCGGGGCGACAAGCCCCTGACACAAGGATTCCCCATGGGAGGTAGGTGTTACGCCCTTCCTCTCGCATGATGGAAAAGCACCTCCCACAGTGGGGACCGCATCGGTGGACATGAAGCAACATCAGGTCGCGTCGAGGAGGGTAATTGCCCCACCCGCGACCGGCCGCACGCCCTGCCGACCTGGGCAAACGCTTCCCCTGTCCCGCGAGATGCCTCGGCAGTGAAGTTCCCTGCACCCGACAGGCCTTGGCCCCACGGGGCGTTGCGCCGCTTTTTCCTCAGGCGCCCGGGCGGGAGAACGTCACCCGCTGGCCGTTTGCGCCCAGCTCCAGCTGCGTCACGTCCGCGCGAGGAGGCCCCAGCACGGGCACGATGAACCAGCTGGCGCGTCGCAGCGCGGCGTCCCTTCGCAGCGCGGCGCCAGGCTCCAGCATGCGCTCCACGCTTCCGCCGGGTCCGTGGAAGACGACGCGCAGCGCGCGCGGAGCCCCCCGGGCGCGGACGTAGAAGGCATACCGGTCACGGCCTCCACCTGCGTGGCCCGCCGCGACGCCCAGCACCTCCATGTCCTTCTCACGGAAGGCCAGCGGAATGACCCCGTCGGGCAGCGGCGCGGGTTCGGACCGGGGGGCCTCCAGGTCGTAGGCTCGCAGCGCGGCATCCGGCGGCACACCGGGGACGGGGGCGTAGCGCTCCGCGAGCGGCGAGACGAGGTAGGGGTGATAGCCGCGCCTGCGGGCACTCACGATGTCTGGCGGCCGCCGGTACGTCATACGATTGCTCCAGAACATGAGGCTCAGGTACTCCATGGAGTGGGGCACGTCCGAGTCCTGCGCGAGGAAGAGGACACTGCGCGCCGGCGTCTGCTGTTCGAGCGCGCGCCCCACCTCCCGGGAGTAGGTGACATACAAGTCGTCCAGGTGCTCGGACTGGTAGCGCGCCTTCGCCACCGGGAAGGTGACGGCCAGCAGCCACGCGAGCACGCCCGAGGCCAGGAGCCCCAAGCCCAGGGGCGCCCAGGACAGCTTTCGCGGCAGGCGCCAGCACACGAGCGCGACGAGCAGCGCCGCGGCGGAGGCCACGACCAGTCCCTCTGCGAGCCCGGGTCGCTCGCGCGTCTGCGCCAGCACCGCGGGGAGCACGGCGCGGACACCACCGAGCATGGGCAGGTGCTTGACGAGCCACGGCGTGGCGACCGCGGCCAGGAGCGCCGCCGCGAGCGAGGGGTGGCGTCTGGCATCCGAGCCCGCGATGGCCAACGCGGCCAGGACGGCGGGCACCGCGCCCCAGGCGATGGCGGGGACCTTCACCACGCTCAGCGACAACACGAGCCAGGTGGCCCCCACCCACAGCGCGAGCCCCACCACCTCCAGCTCCCGCCGGCGCACTCCGCGCACCAGCAGCCACACGAAGGCGAGCAGCGGCAACACCGCGGGCAGCGGCGCAAGGCTCTGGGTGTTGACCTCGTTCAGGAGGGCATCCACCGGCCGGTGCCAGGGCCCCACGTCCACCGTCGGGTCGGCGAAGAGGTGGGCGCGCGTCACCCGCGCCTCCAGGTCATGCAGCTCCGGCCAGCGCCATGCGGAGTAGACGCTCCACGGCGCCGCCAGGAGCACGGCCGCGCCCACCATGGCCACCACCGTGCTGAACCTCGGCCCCGGGCAGAAGCGCAGCCGTCCCAGCGCCCACAGCGTCGCCGCGATGCCCAGGGGCGTCAACGCGAGCCCCGTCTTGCAGAGGAAGCCCAGCCCCACGGCCGCACCCGCCGCCAGGCCCCAGCGCCACGAATCCTGACGCGTGGCATGGAACAGGAGCGCCACCGCGACGGCGTTGCAGCCCGTCAGGGTGCAATCCGTCACGTCGCCGAAGATGCGTCCCTGGACGAGCTGCCAGCCAAAGGGCATGGAGAGGAAGCCCGCCGCGCCCAGCACGGCCCAGAAGCGCCCGGCGGGCCCGCGCGCGATGAGGAAGATGGACACCGCCGCGGCCAGGTGCCCCAGGAGCGAGGCCAGCCGCAGCGCCAGCGGCGTCACGCCCACCACGTGCATCATCAGCGCGCCGAACCAGAAGGGCCCCGTGGGCTTGTGCATCCACACGTGCGCGGCCCACCAGTGGCGAGGGTCCGCGGAAAAAATCGGGTCCTTGTAGATGTGCGGCGTGAAGAAGGTGTCGTACGTGCCGCGCGCGGCGGCCTGATGCATCGCCTCGTCCCAGATGTAGATGGCCGGGTGCGCCAGGTGGGGCGCCAGTTGGGCCAATCCCCAGACGACGAGCGCCACGATGAGCAGTCCATCGAGACGCTTTTGAAAGACGTCAGGGGGCGCGGCGGCAGTCGGGGCGTCGGTGCTCATCGGGGCAAGGCGTGGGGATAGCACCCCGAACCCGCCAGCGTCACCCGGAGCCGCGCGTCGAGCACGCTCGAGGGGCGGCTCAGACGAGGTTCTTCATGCGGACGACCAGGTTCGTGTCGCCGCTCCCCAGCGTGCTCGCATCGTCCGTGGGGATGACGTAGCCCTCATCGGCGCCCACGTGCTTCCGGTAGAAGTCCACGACGCCAGCGTCCTGGACGTTGGACGTGGTGCTCTTCTTGATGCCGTACGCGGAGCCGTCCGCGTTGCGCGCCTTGATGGAATCCGGCGCGGCTGACAGCAGGTCGTCATGCGTGCCCGACACCCGGCCGCCCTCCTCCGGCTGCATCGTCATCGAGGCGTTGTGGCCCTCGATGTAGCTCACGTCGTAGTACGTCTTGCCGAAGCCCCCGTCGAACTTGACCTCGCCCAGCGTGGCCGCGCTGCCGTCACCGGACGTGCTCCGGAAGTTGCCGGACCAGTTCTCCGGGAACTGGAGCGTCTGCGTCTTGCCCGGCGCCAGGGTGACGGAGTCCAGCTCCTTCTCCCCTGCGTTGGGAGTGAACTTGATGGTCATCGGCGTGTTGCCGTCGTTGGTGAAGGTGATGGTGTTGCCATCCTTCGACACACCCGGCGCGCCCGTGGGGCCCGCGACGGCCTTCGCCTGCGAACCGGCCGCAGCGGCGGGGGCAGCCGGAGCGGGCCGCGCCGGTTCGAAGCGGTCCACCTCGCGGTTGGCTGGCGCGCTGCCCGCGCCCTTCGCTTCGGAGACCGGGTGAGCGCCGCCCTGCGGACGCGAGGCACCCTCGCCGCCCAGCACGCGGGTGGCCTCCGTCAGCAGCTGGGCCAGCCGGGAGAGGTTCTGCGTCAGCGCCTCCACGCCCTGCCCCTTCGCCGCCCCCCCCGGCCCATCAAAGCCGTCGCGCTGGAACAGCTGCCGCAGCGGGTCCATCTGCCCCGCCCCCGTCAGGGACTGCCGCGGCGCCGCGGGGCGCTCCATTCCGGAGGCGCGCTGGAGGGTGGGGCTGGAGACGCACGAACGGGAGACGGGGGAGAGCGCCATGGCGAGGGGTCCTCGGCTTGGGGTGGATGCCGCCACGTAGAGCAGGGGACGTGCCATGTCCCACCTCCCCACCGACCTCCGCACAACCTCCTGAAATCGCTCAGGGAGGGCGCTGACGACGGCCGCACGGCGTCACGCCTGAAGGGCGGCGTCCTGGTGACTCGCGCACCTGCCTGGTGTTCGCTGTCACCACCCCGGCCCGGCGCCCTGAGCCAAAGGCCTACAGCAGCTTCTGCCCCAGCACGTCGAACGCCTCCAGGTTGCTCGCGGCCGCGGGGCTGGCCCGGTAGTCCTCCGACAGGAGGGTCCAGAGCATGAGGTCGCGCCACGTTCCGTCAGCGGCCCGGAGGCGCTGCCGCAAGGTGCCTTCGTGGGTGAAGCCCAGCTTGCGGGCCACCGCGATGCTCGGGACATTGAGCGGTTCGCAGTGAATCTCCACCCGGCGCAGGCCCTCCAGCTCGAACGCGACACGGGTGAGCGCCGCCGCCACTTCGGTCGCCAGCCCCTGGCCCGTGTGCTGGGCCGCGATCCAATACCCTATCTCCCGAGTCCCCTCGCCCCCACGGGGATGCAGCCCGCAGCCGCCCAGGACCTCCGTCCCACTCCGGTCGAACACGGCATAGGTGAAGTCTTGTCCCAGGTCGAAGCTCCCGCGAAAGCGCCGCAGGACGGCGGCCTGCTGCGTCACGCTCATCGGGTAGTCGCCCGCCCAGGGCAGCCAGGGGCGCAGATGTTCAAGGCTGGCGTCAATGGCGCGGAGCGCACGCGCGGCGTCAGCGGGTGACCAGCAGCGGAGCAGGGTTCGCGCGGTCTGGAGGGTGTACGCGGGCCCGGAGGGAGTCGGAGTCATGACGAACCAGTGGAAGTGGAAGGGACCTTGGCCCCTTCCATCCCACGGAGTCTACGACAGAGTCGGAAGCCAGACAGGCCCGGGGCCACGAGCAACGCGACGGCCACGGCCTTGGCTTGTTCAATGCCTCGGCGCCCCCCGTTTCGTCTAACGCACCATGTGCCGCTGGGATGCGCTCACCCCATCACCTCGCACCTGCACCTCCAACGCCCCTGCCTGCGCCGCGCGGAAATAGAACACCGCTTCCTGCTGCGGCCCCTCCAGAGACATGGCGCCGCTGCCATTCAAAGGCACCAGGGCCTGCGTACACGCCGCGTCCCGGAAGAAGGTCACTTCTCCGACGTCGCCCTGCGCCTCCACCAGCAGCGTGGACGTAGCCAGGGCGGACAGATTGCCCAGGGCGTCCTGGCTCTGCACCACCAGCGCCGCTGAGCACGCGCCCGCCGCCACGTCTTGCGGGGGTGTGAGGAAGGCCACCTGCGCCGCCGCGTCCGCCACCACGTCCACATCGAAGGTGACACCCGGCAGCGTATCCCTGGCATAGCCCGCGCCACTGACGCGGTTGCGGCTGATGACGTTGGCCCCGCCCAGGTCCGAGATGCCCGCCTGGTACGGCACGCCGTTCGCAACCACGTCATGGCTCAACGTGTTCTCCACCACGAGCAGCCGTGAGGATTGCGCCAGCGGCCCGCCGTCCGCCTCCGCTTGCGACAGGTCGATGCCAACGTCGTTCGCCTCCAGCGTGTTGCCCTGGATGAGGACGTCCTCGCACACCGGGCCGCCGTAGTAGGCCCCACCCGCGACGAGGATGCCGGCCGCCACATAGCCGGTCCCCGAATAGACGTTGCCGGTGACGCGGTTGCCCAGCACCTGTCCCGTGGCGCCGAAGCTCAGCTGGATGCCATTCCTGGCGATGACCGCCGATGGACCGCCGCCCTCCACCACGTTGTCCTCCACGGCCACGTCCACCCGGCCCGAGGCCACGACGCCCGCCTTCTGGTAGCCCACGACGTGGTTGCGCATGACGTCCACCTGGACCACCCGGGAGGCGTCCTGGGCGTTTCGCACCTCGATGGCCACGCCCTCCTGGCAGGCGCCCCGTCCCTCATCCTGATGCAGCGCGCGCACCTCGCTGTCGGTGATGGAGCCGCTCGCCCCGATGAAGCGGATGCCACTCAAGCCGGCCTCACCCGCGTCACAGGCCAGCTCCGACAGGCCGCGCGACTCCACCGCCACGTCGTGGACGTGGGCCGTGTCTCCCCGGTTGCGGAGCACCGCCCCCTGGAAGCGGCCTCCTGCGGGGTCCACCGCCGTCACCACGTGTCCGGCGCCGTCAAAGGTGACTCCCTCCGGGATGTACAGCGTGCCCTCCGTCGTGCAGTCCGCCGTCAGCGTCACGCGGCCGTCCTCCCACCGGGCGGAGCAGGGAGGAAACGCTCCACAGCGCCGGTCGTCCCAGCGAATCTGGAACAGGTGCGTCGCGCTCATCCCCGACACATTCGTGACGGTGAGCCGCACCGAAGGCTCCACGTCCGCCGGGATGCAGGACAGCGCGGACCAGCGCACCTCGCCCCGCGTCCCGTCCTGGGTGGCGGTTTCCAGGAGGCCGGTGTTCGCGGACCACTGGAAGGTGAGGGCCTCACCACGCGGGTCCTCCGCCACCGCCTGGAGCAGGACGGGCTCCGCGCCCAGGGCCTGCGTCCGCGACTGGGCCGTGGAGACGATGATGGGCGGCAGCCGCTGCACCACACACACGTCCACCGAGCCGACGTGCTCACCGCCGCGGTCATCCCGCATCGTGACGTGGAACTGGCACGCGCCACAGGCCCCGGAGGGCGGCGTGGACGGCGTGAAGCGAGGCGACCGCGCGTTCGCGTCGTCGAACGCGCCGTCGCAGCTCGCCGTCCACGCGTAGGTCAGCGCATCTCCATCCTCGTCCCGGCCCTCCGCCTGGAGCTGAAGGGAGTCGCCGTACTGGACCTCGCCGGAAGGGAGGGAGCCCAGCTCCACCAGCAGCGGCCAGCGGTTGAAAGCGGCCGCGCCGTCCGCGCCGAAGCCATGGTCCCGAGCCACCCGCACCGGGAAGTCCAGCGTGGCCCCCAGGCCCACCGCGTTCGTCACCTGGAGCGTCAACGTGACGACGCCGGACGCCTCCGGCGCCGTCCAGACCGGCGCCGGGGCGCTGGCGTCACTGAAGCTTCCAGCCGACGCCCGCCAGGCATACGTGAGCGACCCATCCCCGGACGCGGCCTCCGCCACCGCGCGCAGCGCCACCTCCCCTTCGGGCCGGACCTCCGCCAACGACCCCAGCACCGCTCCGATGAAGGGCGCGCCGGGCGCGCCAGAAGCGGTGGCTCGCGGGACCAGGACGACCAGCGCCGTCCGGTGCGCGCCTATCACCACGTTCGGAACGTCGATGTGGGCCAGGACCTCACCGCCATCGCCTCGGACGGTGGCACTGGCCTCCGCCTCCCGTCCGGAGGCAACCCGCCGCACCAGCCCCTGCCACAGGCCGTCGCCACGAGAGAGCACCGCGCCCGCTTCTTCTCCCTCCACGGGCTTGAGCGTGGCGCGGACCTCCGTGACGGACCCGGACGCAAGCGCGCGCGGCAGCACCACCATCACTCGCGCCGACGCGGAGGGCTCCAGGTGGATGGGCAGCGGGTCCTCCAGGTGACACCCCACCGTGGCCACCAGCCACAACAGGCCCGCGAGGCGCCAGGGGTTCTGCGTGTCCAAGGGACTCATCACGGCATCCTCCAGGTGGGACAGGAATTCGAAACTTTACCGGGAGCCTCCCGGTGGCGCGAGGAACCAGCCTTCCATGCAACGCGTCAGCGGACCTTCCGGCGAGCCCCCCTCCAGGGCCACCTTCCCGTTGACTGCGCGACGTGGACGCTGGCGCCACGCCCTGACCCAGCGCACGGGGCGTCATCCTACCTTCACCTCTCCGAACTCCATTGCCTCCCAATCACATCCACCCCCACCTGGACATCTCACCAAGACTCGAGCAGGGGGGACGTGTCCACATCCAGCGCCGCCGACATCCGTGGAGTCCATATTACGCCGCACGACTTCACACTATCGATGCCTTCTCACCGAGCACTCGCTCAGAGAGAGGGAACTGTATGAGTCGAAGTCGATGGCGGTATTTCGGAAGCATCCTGGTTGGAGCCCTTGCACTGCCAGTCGTTGGGTGCGCGGGCGAGGAACCCAGCCACGCGGCACTCCAGAGCAGCCCGGGTGAGGACCTCCACACAGCGGAGCTGAGCATGGCGTCCCTCCAAGAGGGCTTCCAGGACGCCTCCTGCGGGTACGTCCCCTGCCCTGTCTTCGTGAACGGAAACGTCCTGACGCTGGCAGGAACCTGCGCCACCTCCTCCACCCTGCTCATACCGGATGGGTACATCCTGAATGGAGCAGGGCACTTCATTATCGCGCTGGACCCGCCAGGAGGCCACTTCACCGGTCCTATCGCGCGCAACTGCGGCGGCAGCGCGTTCTACGTCAATCTCGGGCTCATGGCGATGGGCCTTTCAAACGTCTGCGACGCGGGCGATGACACACTCGCTGGGATCCGGTTCGACAATGCTTCCGGCTCCGTCATCAGCACCCAGTTCTTCAACATCCGGCAGGGGGCCGGAACCGGAAGCTGCCAGGAGGGCGTTGGCGTCTTGATTCGCAACCAGGACTCCCTGGGTCCGACTCAGTTCGTCGGCGTGCAGAACAGCCTCCTGCTGGGCTACCAGAAAGCCGGTGTCGTGGCGACTGGCAACGTCTCGGTGAACATCACCGCGAACCGGTTCATGGGCGCGGGGGCCATTGGCAATATCGCCCAGTCAGGAGTCCAGGTCGGATTGGGCGCCACCGGCCAAATCATCAACAACACCATCTCCGGCCACTCCTACACCGGCGACGGCGTGGCCAGCGGCATCCTCGTCTACGGGGGGGCGCTGTACGGAGGCCCCTTGTCGTCGAACATCCTCATTCAGGACAACCACCTGTTCAACAACGACATCGGAGTCTACCTGTCCCAGGGCAACGAGAATGAAGACCCTCCGGCGACGCAGACGAACATCCAGGTCGTGGACAACCTGCTCCACTTCGACAGTGTGACGAATGGCTACGTCTACCAGGCCGGTATCTCTGACCTGGGGACGGCCAATGTCATTCACTCCAACGTCATCACCGGCGCGGGGTATGACCCGGCCACCCTCCCCGGCTCCACCTTCGCCGTGGATGTGCTCGCGGGTCCCGCCGCGAGTCTTGCCTTCCTCACTCCGCCGCGGCAGGTCCCCGTGGGATTCTGCTCCGGCCCGCTCATCGTCCAGACCCAGGACTCGAGCGGAAACCTGACGACTCCCACCACGACGGCCTTCAATGTCACCGCGGTGGGGCCGGCCTCCCCCGGCATCCAGTTCTACGCCGACTCCGCCTGCGCGGGCCCCGCCGTGAC
Source organism: Myxococcus sp. AM010 (assembly GCF_013372585.1). Taxonomy (NCBI): domain Bacteria; kingdom Pseudomonadati; phylum Myxococcota; class Myxococcia; order Myxococcales; family Myxococcaceae; genus Myxococcus; species Myxococcus sp. AM010. The sequence continues at coordinate 24,958 of NZ_JABXEO010000009.1, read as the reverse complement.
GACGCTCGACCTGGCGAACCCCCAGGCCCAGGGCCACTTCTACTTCCGAGCCACCACGCCGGGCAGCGTCACCGTCTTCGTCTGGAATTCGGACTGGACACAGGCCCAGGCGCAGCTGGTCTTCATCCCCCTGGACCCGGCGACACCGCTCGCCAGCGCCCCACGGATGGAGCCGCGACACTGACCTGATGCCCGGGCGGCCAGGCGGCTCGCCCACGCGCTGGCCACCCGGGCCGCCGTCAGCAATAGACATACAAATACAACTCACCATCAAGACGCCCCGAGACGAGGCGGCCGCGCTGGGCCGACTGAGGAAATGTCCCCGTCTCCCTGGCCCCGGAAGGCGCCTCTTGGGCGCTCGGATGCGGAGTCCGAGACAGCACCAGACAAACACATTTCAACTGTCACATTGAAACCCATTCAAGCGACCTCGAGGAGGGCTTTGCCTTGAAGGGCTCCTTCCCCAGGTTGCCGGAGGCCCGTCAATTTCAGTCAAGCAACGAGACCGTGTAGCACGGCTCACCGCGAATGAGTGAGCAACTCCAGCGGGCCTCGACAGGAGAAGCGAATGAACCGGTTGGTCGTATGGTTGGCTTCATGGATGGCCATGGTCCTGGCTTCTGGCGGCAGCGCGGCCTGGGCCGCCCAGGCGGCAGCAAGGCCTCCCGCGGCAGTGGTTGACAGGGACGAAGGCGTTCCGCCTGGGTGGGTCCCCGTCACGACGAGTTGGATCTACCGCGACGCCATGGAAGCACCGTGGCAGGACTACTCCTGGGCCCCCCGCTCGCTCACCAACACCTCCCCCGTCGCGGCGGGGCGCTACTCCATCTCCGTAACGATGCGCGCCTGGGAAGCGCTGTACTTCAATACATCGCCGCTCACCTCGAACGCGGGGATGACGCTCACGCTGCGCGTGCATGGCGGGACGTCCGGCAACAACGTGGTGCTGCTGGCCCGGGCCGTGGTGAACGGCGTCTTCACGCCTGGCACCGAGCTGGGGCCGTACTGCACCGGAGGCCGCATCCGCGCCAACACCTGGGCGACGTGCACCGTCCCCATCTCCCTCCTGGCGCCGCAGGGGGCACAGGTGACGGGCCTGGTGCTCCAGGAAGGCCGGGGCCTGAGCCTGCCCACGCTCTACTTCGACGAGTTGGGCGTGCGTGGCATCCCCGCGCCGCCGCCGCCAGTGGAAGTGGCCATCAGCCCCACCTCCGCCACGATTCCGGCCGGGGGGACGCAGGCCTTCACGGCCACGGTGACGGGCAGCACCAACACGGCGGTGACGTGGTCCGTGCAGGAGGGCGCGGAGGGAGGAACCATCACCCAGGCGGGCCTGTACACCGCCCCGGTCACCGGGGGCACCTACCACGTGGTGGCGACGAGCCAGGCCGCCCCCACGAAGTCGGCGGTGGCCACCGTCACCGTCCAGAGCACGCCGCCGCCGCCGAGCGGCAAGTGGGTGTCGGGCTACTACACCGGCTGGAACTCGGACCTGTACCCGCCGGAGAAGGTGGACTTCTCCGCGCTCACGCACATCCTCGTGGGCCGCGTCACCCCCAATCCGGATGGGACGGTGAACACCCAGTTCGACAACTCGAACGGCCCGGCCATCGCGCGGACGCTGTCCACGCGGGCACACGCGGCCGGACGCAAGGCCATCATCATGGTGGGCGGCGCGGGTGAGCACGACGGCTGGGTGGGCGCGGCGTCCAACGCGAACCGCGCCCGGTTCGTCCAGAGCCTGCTCAACGCGATGGATACCTTTGGCTATGACGGCCTGGATATCGACTGGGAGCCGGTGGAACAGGCGGACAAGCCGGCGTTGCTCGCGCTGATTCAGGCGCTGCGCGCGGCCCGGCCGCAGATGCTGCTCACCATGCCCATTGGCTGGGTCAACAGCAACTTCCCCGAGGATGCGGACCCGTGGTTCAACAACCTGGTCCCCTACCTGGACCAGATGAACGTGATGTCCTACGAAATGACGGGCCCCTGGGGCGGCTGGCTGTCCTGGTATACCTCCGCGCTGACGGGAGCGTCGGGCTACCACCCCACGTCCGTGGCCTCCAGCCTCAGCGCCTGGGCCAACGCCGGCATCCCCAAGAGCAAGCTGGGCATGGGCATCCCGTTCTATGGCATGGCGTGGCGGAACATCACCGGCCCGTATCAGCCGTACACGGACTGGTCCGACTACGTGGGCAGCGACAACTCCTTCACCTACAGCAAGATTCTCCAGCTGTCGGCGACGGGCGTCTATCACTGGGACGAGGCGGCGCAGGCCAGCTACGTCACCTTCGAGGTCCCCGTGGAGGACGGCACGGTGCGGTGGATTTCGTATGACTCACCGCAAGCCATTGCCGCCAAGGGCGCCTTCACCCATGACAACGGCTACGGAGGCACCATCATCTGGACCATCAACCAGGGATGCACCGACCCGCAGACCGGCGCCAATCCGCTGCTCGACGCTGTGAAGGACGCCTTCCTGCCATGAGCCTGTGAGGGAAGGAACCACACGGTGCACGCAGCGCGGCCCATGACTCCACGAGAAATGCCCTCCCTGGGGTGTCGAGTCGCCCCGGTGAGAAGCAACGGCCACTGCCGGCACGCGCGGGCATTGACGAGACACCAGGACACCTGTTCCCGGGGGCACGAGCGCCAGGCTCGCCTGCCCCCGCGACGGGGCCGCGAATCTTCCCACTGACACCTCTGGAGCGGCACCCCGATTGCTCAAGGCCGCCCACGGTGGATGCGTGACTGCCCACACAGGGCATCGCGGGGTCCACGGCGGGTCAGGGCAGCACACGGAGGCAGACAGTGATGCGTTACGGGTGGAAGGCAATGGCTGGCGCAGTGGGTCTGTGGGTCGTCACGGGGTGTGGCGCGGCCCCCCAGCCTGAGGACACGGAGGCCGCGGCGACGAGCGAGCAAGCGCAGGCGGCGACTTGGGAGGCGGACCTGCCCAGGGTCCCCACGGAGCAGGACGTCGCGTGGGAGCTGGACATCTACCCGATGACGGGCATGGGCGACCTGTCGCCCTTGAGCCTGGCGAAGTTCTGGACCTACGAGCGCTTCATCATCAACGGCGACAAGGGTATCTGGACCCGTCCCGAGTTGGAGCGGGAGCTGCTGGCGAAGGCGGAGGTGGACGAGTGCTTCTCTTCCATTGGCGGGCCCATCAGCCAGCCGCCCTGCGCGCCGGGCACGAAGCCCAAGCGCAACCAGGCCTACGTCTGGGGGCTGGCCAAGGCGGACAAGTCCCTGTGGTTCGGCACGGTGGCGAACACGCTGTGCCTGGTGCAGCAGGGCTTCCTCGGCTTCGCCACGCCCCAGGAGAACCCCTTCTGGGTGTGTGAGTTCGGCGCCAGCCAGTCCGGCACCGGCGACTTCCGCCCGCCGAACCTGCAGCGCTACCAGTTGGACACGGGCGTGCTGTCTTCACTCAATGGAAGCCTGCCCTTGGGGGCGGAGGTGCTGCGGCGCACCACCGTGGGCCTGCGCTCCGTCGGCGCGCAGGACGGCGTCGTGTTCCTGGCCGGCCCCAGCGTCGTCGCGGGCATCAACCTGTTCGCGTTCGACTCGGCCACCGGGGCCTTCCTGGGCGCGAGGAACTTCCTGCAGTACAACAACATCCGCGAGTGGGTGAACGTCCGCGGGGCGCTCTACACCGGCGTGGCGTACAGCGTGGTGCTGGGCAACGCGCCGGGCGGCGCCGTGCTCCGGTGGCGCGGCGCGAGGTCCACCAACCCCGCGGTCCTCTTCAACTTCGAGGTCGTGGGGCAGACGGACGCGGAGGTGGCCAATCTGGTGGAGCACGCCGGCCGCATCTACGTGACGACGTGGCCCACCTTCACCACGGGGGGTTCGCCGTCGCCGCTGTCGGCGCGCTTCACCGGCGTGTGGCGCAGCCCCCGCCTGGAGCAGAGCGGGCTGGATGCCGGGGACGCCAACGGCTGGAGGAAGGTCTGGGACATCCGCGACTATGAGCCGGACCTGCTGGCCGCGGCCACCACGGGCGGCGGCGCGGTGGCGTCGTTCGACGGGCGGCTGTACTGGGGCACCATGCACGTCCCCTTCCTCGCCACGTCGATTGCCCTGGGGGCGCACGCCTCGGGACTTTTGGACCTGGACGCGGACGGCAACGGCAGCCTCGGCTGGCTGGAGTTGCTGAACACCGCGCTGGGCACCCACCGCTCCACGTCCGTCTTCCAGAGCGATGAGCTGGGCAACCAGGATGAGCAGGTTCGGGTGATTTACGGCGAGAAGTACCTGCCCAGGTACTCGCCCGCCGCCAAGGGCTACACCATCGCGTTCAACGCCTTCCACCGCAACCGCCTGGAGAATCCCGACCCGCGTTGGGGCTCCTCCGGCCTGGGGAACTTCTTCAACGCGTACACCTGGTCGTTGAAGGTCCACGACAATGACTTGTACCTGGGCACCTTCGACTGGAGCCAGGTGGCGCGCGTGGGCCTGCAAGAGGTCCTTGGAGGCGGAACCCTGCCGCCCATGGCCCCGCCCGCCATCGCCGCCAGCGTCACCTCCGTCGAGGACGCGCGCCGCGCCCACCATGACTACCTCCGGCTGCTCAACATCGCGCTGCCGAAGCAAGGGGCGGACCTCTTCCGCTTCGAGAACCGCAACAAGAGCGCGGTGGCGGAGTCGCTGAGGGGCCTGGGCAACGACACGAACTACGGCGTTCGCACGCTGGTGAGCGGCAAGAAGGCGCTCTACGTCGGCACCGCGAACCCGATGAACCTCCATCCGGACGGCGGCTGGGAGCTCCTCCAGCTGAAGAAGGACTGAGGCGGCCTTACCCCGGTCGAGGCCCAGGCCCACGACGCCTGGGCCGCGACCGGGGTGCCATGAATGGAGAATTCCTATCAGAGTGCAGTCAAGACTCCGTGTCAGCCCATGGGGGGTGGATTCGCAAGCCTGGAGGAGGGGCTAAATAGGATGCATGACCCTCTCCTCCCAGTTTTCCATTGCCGCCCTGAGTCTGTCTTTCCTTGCACCGCTGTCCGCCCTGGCGTCCGGGAACACGGTCGCCAACGCGTATGTGGACGTCTCCGCCTACCTGACGTCGGAGGCGGACATCGAGGCGTGGTACCAGCTCAGCGCCTCCCTCAAGCGGAACTTCGATGACATCTGTGGCGACACGTTCTGTGAGGGCGAGTACAGCAACATCGAGTCGCTGCGCTTCCGCTGCTCCGTGAATGCCCTGACGGGCCGAATGGGCCAGTGTGTCTGGGTCTTCGCCGCCAGCAACGAGGAGGTCGACCCGGCGACGGGCGCGGTGACGGTGGATGCGCAGACGTGGGCCTGCCAGGTGCCGCTCGCGCCGCGCACCACGATGCAGCAGCTCCTGGCGGCGCTCGCGGGCACGTCTCCGCTCTACGCCACGCTGCCGCGCACCCAGACCACCATCTATGAGGGGCTGGGCGACTGCCTCTAGAGCGGGCCGCTCGGCGGTTCGACGCAGCCCGTGCCGAAACACGGGCCTTCCGCCATGCCTTACGCTTCCGCGAAGTTCTCGATGAGCTCGTCGATGACGCTGACGATGTGCGCCGAGAAGTCCGTGAAGTGCTTGGCGTGCTTCGTCCCCAGGAGCTTGGGAAGCGCGAAGCGCTCGTCGTGGTAGTAGCCCACGACGCCCATCTCCCCCTCCGGGGTGACGTCGCGCGGATTGAAGCACCAGAAGTTGTCCACCGCGTCGTCATCCGCGCGCTGGAAGAACAGGGCCTCGTTGATGGCCTCCTCGACCTCCGGGTCGTCACCATCCACCGCGTCCGACGCATCCGGCGACGCCGCGCGCAGGAAGCCCGGCTCCTCCATGCCGATGAGCTCCCGCCCGCCGTGCAGCACCTTGAAGGTGCCGTAGGTGCTGATGAAGTGCACGTAGCTGGGAGGCAGCTTCAGCTTGAACTTCGCCTCCAGCTTCGCCACCTCTTTGACGGTCACCGGCTTGGAGAACTCCACGTCCATGTCCTCCACCTCCTCCGCCAAGGACTTGAGGCGCTCCACCGCTTCAGCCACCGCATCCCCATTCGACGTCTTTGCCATGATGCGCGCACACTAGCGATTTCGTGGACCCCGCCAAGTCCCTTCAGTGAAGCAGCGCCCTTGCCCGCGAAGAAGGCCCCAGGCATAGGCTGCGCCTCATGCACGAGCAGGCGCTGCAGTCGCGTTATTGGGAGTTGCTGGAGAGCGTGGAGGCCTGGGCGAAGGGGTTTGGCGGGAGGCTCGTCCTGGGCCCGCCCGTACCGGATGAGGACATCGACCTGGTGCCGGAGCTGCTCGGCCTCCCGTCATCCAATGGAAGGCCCGTGCTGCCCGCGGGACTCCGCGAATTCTGGCGGCGCTGGGCCTTCGCGCGCGTCGAGGTCCGCGACTGGGATGATGGCGGCGCCTGGACGCCCCTGCCCGCCAACTTCCGGGTGTACTCACCGGATGACGTGCTGGAAGAGACGCGCTGGGTCCGCATCCCCTCGGACGTGACGCGGGACAACCGCCCCCTGTCCACCACGCACCTCTACGCGCTCGCGGCGGGCGACGTGCTGCCTCGGGACGCGCAGTGGTGTGTCGCGGCGAGCGGAAGCGCGTTGACGTCGCCCGCCATCGTCCTCAACCACATGGGCGAGCTGACGTGGGCACGGCTCCAGGACTCGGGGCAGTTCGTCTGGGAAGCGCAGCAGGCGGCGCAGAGCGCCACCTTCACGACATTCCTGGACTGGTTCGAGCACTACGTCCGGCACACGTGCAAGCTCGCCCCCGACGCCCTCTATCCAGACGGCGTCACGGCCCGTCCGGAGTAGCGCCGCCAAAGGAGGAAGGCGGAGGCCCCGGTGTGGCCTCCGCCTTCCCGGTGACTCACTTCAGCGCGGGGGACACGACCTTCAGCTGCGGCGCCACCACCTTCTGGTCGCCCACGACGATGAAGGTCATCGCCTCACGCTTGAGCATCTTCGCGGCCAGTTGCTGCACCTGCTCCGGCGTGACGGCCATCACCGACTGCACGTAGTTCTGCAGGTACGTGTCCGGCAGGCCGTGCAGGTCCACGAAGCGGAGCTGGCTGATGATGCCGCTGCGCGACGAGTTCTGGAGCAGGAAGGAGCCCGCCAGGTAGCTCTGGACGGCGCTCAGCTCCTCGACGGGCGGCGGCGTCTTGCGCAGGGTGGCCACCTCCTTGAGGATCTCCTTCAGCGACTCGCCGGTGACGGCCGTCGTCACGTCCGCGTTCTGCACCCAGTAGGCGTCCTCCAGGTGCGCGGAGACAACGCTGTTGGGCGAATACGTGTAGCCCTTCGCCTCGCGGATGTTCGCGGTGATGCGCGAGCTGAAGTAGCCGCCGAGCAGCGTGTTCAGCACCGTCTGCTTGACGTAGTCCGGGCTGGAGGGCGGCAGCGCCTTCACCGCCACGCGCACCGTGGACTGCACCGAGCCGGGGCGGTCGATGAACTGCACCGCCTTCGCCACCTGCTGCTTGGGCAGGTTCTGGAGCCGCGCCGGGCCGGCCTTCCAGCCGGTGAACGCGGCCCGGATGGCCTTCTCCACCGGACCCGGCTCGAACCGGCCGACGACGTAGAGCCGCGCCCGGGCCGCGCCGATGTTCGCGTCGTAGTGCGCGCGGACGGCCTGGGGCGTGTAGCCCTTGAGCTGCGCCTCCGGCGGGAAGTAGCGGCCATACGGGTGGTCACCGTAGAGCGACTGGAGCAGCCGCTCGTCGGCGAGCGTGCCCGGCCGGCTCTTGTAGATGGCCATCTCCCGCACCAGGTCGCCCTTGACGCGCTCGACCTCCGCCTGCGGGAAGGCCGGGTTCTGGATGACGTCCGCGATGAGCGCCACGGCGTCTGGCGCCGACTCGGAGAGGACCTCCATGCCGACCAAGGTCTGGTCCAGCGTCGTGCCGATGTTGAGCTCCCCCCCCAACTGCGCGGCCGACTGGGCCAGCTGCTCCGCCGAGCGGGTGGTGGTGCCCTCCGACAGCAGCCTGCCGGTCAGGTCCGCCAGCCACGTCTCCGTGGCCTTCTCATGGATGTTGCCGGTGTCGATGACCAGCTGGATGGCGACCTTCGGCATGTCGCCATAAGGCAGCAGGGAGACTTCCAGCCCGTTGTCGAGCTTGAACTCCGTGCGGACGGGGACCTTGAAGGGCTTGGGCGGCGCGGCGGCGGGAGGCGCTTCCTTGGTGGGAGCCGGAGCGGGAGCGGCCGCGAAGGCCGGCGCGGACAGCATCCCGAGCACCATCAGCGCGGGCGCGACAAGGCGGGTGCGAATTGAGTGCGTGGTCATGGGTGCGTGTCCTCAGGGGGCCTGCGTCTGGGTGGCGGTCGCCGCGGCGGGCGTCACCGTCAGCACGGTGCGGTTCTCACGGCGCAGATACTCCTTCGCCGTCTTCTGGATGAGCTCCGGCGTCACCTTCATCAGCTCCGACTCCAGCTGGTTGATGCGCACCGGGTCGTCGAAAAACAGCGCGAAGGACGCCAGCAGGTCCGCGCGGCCGAAGCCGAGGAAGCCCTCCAGTTGGCCGTACAGCCGCGAGCGCGCCTTCACCCGCGCCCGCTCCAGCGTCGCCGCGTCGATGGGCTGCTCCTGGAGCCGCGCCACCACGCCGTCGAACTCCGCGAGGAGGGTCTCCGTCGTCGTGTCCGCGTCATGGAACAGGTACGCGGTCCACTGCATGGGGCCGTTATAGTTCCAGTGGTTGCCCAGCTGGTTCACCCCGCCGGAGACCTCGCCCGTCAGGCCCTTCTTCTGCACGAGCTGCTGGTAGAGCGCGCTGTCGCTGCCGCGCAGGAGGACCTCGTCGACCAGCGCCATGGCGTAGTACTCGGGCGTCCCCACGTCGGGCATGTGATAGCCCACCGCGAGCGCCGGGCGCTGGGCCAGCTTGTCCTGCTTGTCGTGGCGCTTCTCCTTCGTCTGGCGGGGCTCGGAGATGTCCGGCTTGGACGGCTGCGCCACGGTGGGAAGCGGCCCGAAGTACTTTTGAATCCAGCCCTTCACCTGCTCCGGCTCGAAGTCACCGACGACGACGAGCGCGGCGTTGCTGGGGGCGTAGTACGTCTTGAAGAAGGCGCGCACGTCCTCCAGCGAGGCGGCCTCCAGGTCCTTCAAGTCGCCGTAGAAGTTGTGGGCGTTGTACCAGTTGCTGTTCGCCACCTGCGGCATGTCCAGCCACGGGAAGCCGCCATAGGGCTGGTTGAGGACGTTGACCTTCACCTCGTTCATCACCACGCCCTGCTGGTTCTTCAGGTTCTCCTCCGTCACGTCCAGCCCGCGCATGCGGTCGGCCTCGGCCCAGAGGATGGGCTCCAGCGTGTTGGAGGGGATGACCTCGAAGTAGTTGGTGAAGTCGAAGCGCGTGGAGCCGTTGAGCACGCCGCCGTTCTTCTGGATGAGGCGGATGAACTCCATCTTCCCGAGGTTCGTCGAGCCCTGGAACATCATGTGTTCGAACAGGTGCGCGAACCCGGTGCGGTCCTTCGGCTCGATGCGGAAGCCGATGTTGTAATAGACGGCGACGACGGCCTTGGGCGCCGAGCTGTCGCGCGAGAGGACCACCTTCAAGCCGTTGTCCAGCTTGTAGTAGTCCACGGGGACCTGGAGCTTCGGCGGCCCGGCGGGCGCTTGCGTCTTCGCCGCTTCGACGGCGGGCGGTGCCTCCGGCTTCTGGGCTTCCTGCGTGGTCGCGCAGCCGGTGAACGCGGCCAGTGCTACCGCTCCGAATACCTTCCTCATCGGACCTCCCCTGAATGACCTGGCATCTCGTCGAATGACGGAGCCCCTACGGCGCTGTGCGTCCCCCGATTGCCAAAGATTCGGGGACCCGGCAACCCGGACGCACCTGGCTCAATTCCATGCTCTCAATGAAAAACCCGCATAACGAGAGGGATTCCACATGGCCAGACAGGGGGTGCCCCTCGTGTGCGGGCTGGAATCTGCCTACGCTTCAAGTCTCCACCAGGAGGTGGCGCGATTCTTCCTTCTTCCTCCCAGACCTCCCCCGCCGGCTGGCACGACACGCTCGTGCGACACCTGGAACCGCTCCTCGGCGGGTTCACCGCGAAGATGGCCATCCAGACCGCCGCCCTGCGGACCCTCAAGCGGCCCCCCGAGCAGCTCAAGCGAGAAGACCTTCCGCAGCTGCTCGAAGGCCTCAAGCCCATGCTGAACACCTTCATTGGCGCCCTGCACGCGAAGGTCATCCTGGCGGAGATTTCCGCCTCCTTGGAGAAGCTGTGATGAGCGCTCATTCGACGGGCCGCGTGGCCGGGAGCATCGTGCCCTGGTTCGGCGCGGTGCTCGTGCTCCAGTTGGCGCACGCCTTCGCGGCGGCCTCCGCGCTGGACGCGCCGCGCGCGCTCCCGCTGGTGCATGACGTCGCCGGCTGGGGCAGCGGCGTGCTGGCGGTGTTCGGGACGCTGGCGGCGGCCCGCTCGTTCGCCCAGGGCGACTACCTGCGCAAGGTGTGGGGCGGCCTGGCCGCGGGCGCCCTCCTGTCGCTGGTCAGCACCGCGCTGCGCAGCTACTGGCTCCACGCGGTGCCGGACGTGCCCTTCACGCAGTCACCGCTGCTGCCCGTGCGCATGCTCGTCGTCGTGCTGGCGAACGTCAGCACGACGTACGCGCTCATCCTGCTGGCGATGACGTACCGGCAGTCCGGACTCCAGCCGCCGCCCAGCCTCCGCTCCAACGCGCTGTGGGTGGGGACGGCCGTGGCCGCGCTGGCCGTGGGCGTGCCCGTGCTGGCCACCGAGGTCCGCCACCTGGGCACGGACGCCATCAGCACCATGTCCGCCGTCATCAGCCTGGCGTCCACGCTGGCCGACATGACGACCATCCTGCTGGTGGCCCCCATCCTGAGCGTGGCGTACATGCTGCGCGGCGGGCGGCTGGCCTGGGTGTGGTGGGCCATGGGCATCTCCGGCGCCATGTGGCTCTTCTACGACGCCCGCGGGTGGCTGGCGCCCCTACTGCCCGGAGACGCGGCGCAGAACGCGGAGCTCCTCCGCACGCTGCGCACATCGGGCCTGGTGCTCCTGGGGCTCGCGGGCTGGCTGCAGCGCACCGCCCTGGCGCCGCAGCAGCTCCCCGCGGCCGAGCCCTCCGCGCAGTCGCACGCCGGCATGTCCTGAGCGCCGTCCCGCGCGCGGCTAACCCTCCTCCAGCGCGTCCGCCGGCGCCTTCAGCACCGTGAGGATGGGCTTCGCGTCCTCGAGCGAGGGCGCGAAGAGCGAGGGCTGGCCGGGGTCGTCGAACACCGTCCGGAAGTCCTCCGGCGTCAGCGCGCGCACCAGCCGCGCGGCGAACGTCTCCCGCAGCAGGCGCACGTAGTACTCCACGTCATAGTCGCGCGGGTCCTCCTCGCGCGACAGGGGCCGCGTGCCGGGGTCCTCCGCCTCTGGAATGGGGAGCAGGCCCGCCCGGCCTCCCACGGCGCGGTAGACGCGGACCTGCTCACCCAGGGGCCATTCCTTCCGGCCGCTGGCCAGCATGGCCTCGTAGGGGAGCTCGCGCCGGCGGGCCCGGATGGCGAGGTACTGGGCGCCCGACTTCGTCAGGCGGACGTGCGCGCAGACCTCCGGCGTGGGCAGCTCCCGGCGGCGCAGGGCCATCACCGTCGCGACGTACACCTCACGGACGCCCGGGATGTCTTGCGCCAGGAGGCAGCGCAGGGCGCGGCGAAGGAAGGCCTCTCCGAAGGGCTCCGCGCGGCTGGAGCGGAAGGCCACGCCGCGGAGCACCAGCGGGCCGTCATACGGCTGGAGCGCGTAGTTCTTCGGTTCGTGCGACAGCATGGCGGCATAGCGCCCGTCGAACTCCAACTGCACGCGGGGCGGCAGCAGCGCGGCGACCTCCGAGACGACGCGGCGCTCGTCGGCCTCCCGCCAGTCCTCCGGGACGGCGAAGTACACGCCGTCCGTGTCCGCCTCCAGCAGCGTGACGCCCCGGCGCGCCAGCTCCCGGCAGAGGAGCCCCAGCACCTCGCGGCCCTGGCGCGTCACCTCGTTCGCCGCGTGCACGTCCGAGAAGCGCGTGAGTCCCACCGCGCCCAGGTAGCCGTAGGCGGAGTTGACGACGATTTTCATCGCCGCCGACAGCGCCTCGTTCGTGAAGCGCTCCTGCGAGCCGGGCGGCGCCGCGCGCGCCCTGCCCTTCGCGCCCAGCCGCTGGTCCACCAGCCGGTCCACCAGCGCCAGCAGCACGCCCAGCCTGTCCCGCCTGGGGCCAATCCGGTACTGGCGCATCAGGGAGGGGTACAGGCTGGCGACGTCCGCCTTCACGATGCGCCGGGCCACGCCCGAGGCGAACAGGTGGAGCGCCGCGCCGCTGTGCGACGTGCCATCCCCTTCTTCGTGCGCGGGCAGCGCCGCGCCCTCCCGGAGGTAGGCCCGGACGAGCAGCGGATCCAACACGCCGGTGGCAGGCCCCGCGTCCGCCAGCCGCTCGTAGCGACGGGGCGCCATGCGCGCGAGCGCGAAGGCCGCGCCCCCGAGCAGCCTCGCGAGGCCGCCCGCCTCCGTCACGTCATCACGCGCATAGCGCCGCACGCGCGCCGGGTCCGTGCGGAAGACGTCATATATGCGGGCGCCGGGGATGTGCTCGCGCTCGGGCCCCGCCAGGCCCAGGTGCTTCGCGACGGCCTTGAGGCCATGGCCCGGCAAGTCCCTCGTGGAGAAGTCATGCCGCAGCACCGCGTCCAGCGTGTCGATGAGCTCACGGCCGGGCACGGTGTAGCGCGCGCGGCGCATCGCATCCGGAGGCGCGCCGGGCACGGGCCGTCCCAGCGCGGCGCCCCTGGCGGACGGGCGGTGCCGCAGGCCCGGTGTCCCCGCGCGGCCCAGCGCCAGGGACACCCCCAGGTGCCTGGCGCGCCGCGCGAGGAACGGCAGGTCGAAGCCGTGCAGGTTGTGGTTTTCGATGACGTCGGGGTCCCAGGCGCGCACGCGCTCCGCCAGGTGGTAGAGCAGGTCCGCCTCCGCCGAGTCGTCATCCCCCTGGGCCTCGAGCGTCTGTGTCGCCCCGTCCGGGCCCCGCAGCGCCACCAGGAAGACGCGGTGGTGCGCCGGGTCCAACCCGGTGGTCTCCAGGTCGAACTGCATGCGGCGCAGCTCATCGAAGGCGAGGTCGCGGAAGTACGTGCGGCCCGACATCGTGAGGTACTGCTCCTCCGGCGGCAGCGCGAGCACCGCGTTCGCGCCCAGCTCCTTCAGGTGACTCACCGGCTTGCCCAGCCGGCGTGACGCGCCTTCCAGCACCGCGCTGGTGAGCGCGCGGCTGTCATCGCCCCGGACCAGGTAGCGCAGCGCCCCGGGCCCTTCGAACTCCTGCCACGTCACCCGGTAGCGCGCGGGGCCGTCCGACTCCGGGCGCAGCCGAGGCCCCAGGTGCGCCAGGTCCTCCAGGGACGCGAGCAGCAGCCACGGGCGGAAGCGCACGTCCTCGCGAAGGAGCGCCCCCGTCTTCGGGATGCGGCGCCAGACGAAGGCGCGGCCGTCGGGCTCCGCCCACACGGAGACAATGCCCGGCGTGGCGTCCCACCCCCAGAGCCACTCGTCCTCCATGGAGTCCCTCCGTGCGGATGTGCCGCGAACGCGCGCGATGCAAGCCGCTGGCGGCGTGGGATGCAAGGCACGTTGCTCCAGGGACATCCCCTCATCTTGAGGGAGGGGGGTGACAGTGGTATGTCAGGTTTCCTCCCCATGCAGCGCACCGAGCGTCTCTTCGCCCTCGCCGAATACCTCCGGGGCCGCCGTACCGGTGTCACCGCGGAGGTCCTCGCCGAGCGGTTCGGCGTCACGGTGCGAACCATCTACCGGGACCTGGACTCGCTGCGCGCCTCGTCGATGCCGGTGTCCGCCGAGCGCGGCCGTGGCGGTGGCTACGCGTTGGATCGCAGCTACAGCCTGCCGCCGGTGAACTTCACCGCGCGTGAGGCGGCGCTCATCGTCGCGCTGGGGCGCTTCGCCATCGACATGCGGCTGATGCCCTTCGCGGGCACGTTGGAGTCGGCGCTGGACAAGGTGCGCGCGGCGCTCTCCACCTCCGCGCAGCGCGAGCTGCTCACCCGGCTGAGGGAGCTGGCGTTCATCGGCGTGCCGTCACTGCCGAGCAAGAAGCCTGTCCGCGAAGCACTGGAGCGAGCGTGGTTCGAGCAGCAGCCGTTGCGCATCACCTATGTCGACAGCAACTTCCTGGAGACGGTCCGCGACGTGCGTGTGATGTCCGTCATCATGAACCGGCACGAGACGCGCATCGACGGGGAGGACCTCACCACGAAGGAGCGCCGACACTTCCGACTGGACCACATCACCCGCGCCGAGGTGCTGCGCGCCGCCGGGCCGTGAAGGCCGCTCAGGGGCGCTGGCTGCGTTGACGCGGGGGAGGTGGATACTGCGTCCTCCCGGGGGCTGGGCGCCGTCCCGGAAGGTTGGCCTGGGCACCACCGACCACGTGGCAAGCCCAGGCGGCACGACACTTGGCTCAAATCTCCAGCGGCGGCTGGGGACCGGGGATGATGTCCGCGATATCGGGGTCGACCTCACCCGGCTGGCGCGGCCCGCGCTCGGACTTCTCCTTCTTGCGCTCCTCGCGCTTCGCGTTCTTCTCCTGCTGGTGCTGCTTGCGCGCCTGCTCTTTCTGGCGCTTCGTGGATCTTCCTTGCATTGAGCCTCCCTCGCTGAAAACAAAAGCCCGGCCTCGCAGTGAGGAGACCGGGCTGATGGTGCTGAGCCTGAGCTCTCAGCCAACTACGCGGACGTTCTCGGCCTGGAGGCCCTTGGGGCCCTTCCGGGTCTCGAACTCCACCTTCTGGCCTTCGGCCAGGGTACGGAAGCCATCCGTCTGGATGGCGGTGTGGTGGCAGAACACGTCGGCCCCACCGTCGTCCTGGGCGATAAAGCCAAAGCCCTTCGCGTCGTTGAACCATTTCACGGTGCCAGTTGCCATGTTTCTTCTTCTTTCTGCGTGCGGCGCGAGACCGCAGCCAGTCCCTTAGAGCGAGACAGGCAGCCTCTAGCCTGTCGAGGGGCCAATGTCGAATGTGGAAGGCCCCGAATCTCCACCGGCTGTTCGCCGCGTGAAGGAAACGTGGCGTAGAACCGAAGAATTCCAGCCCCTTGACTCGTGGTACCACGCCCCGAAAATCGTCTGGCGCCCCTTCACCGCCGGACGTCCCTTCAATGTGGGGGCGCTCGCGTCCCCTGGGGAGCGCCCTGGAGGGCACATTCCTGGACGCCACTGGCCCCCCACCCTCCCGGAACGAGGAGCAACCGGGGGCTGCCTTCCAAGCCTGGCCCGCTAGGCGCCAGGGGGGACGCGCGGAAGTTCCGTGCCAAACACGACCTGGAGCAGGTCCATGAGCCCGGGCCAGGCCTCGGCGGCCAGCCACAGGCCCTCGGACTGATGCTCGGCGGTCATGGCCAGGGAGGCGGCGTCGAACAGCCGGGCGGGCAGCACGCCCTCTTCGGGCAACGGCCCTTCCACCTGTAGCACCTGGCCGTCCCAGCGAATGCCGGGCGGCAGCAGCCGCTCCGCCAACACCCGCATCGCGGCCCGGCCCGCTCCCGCGCGAAGCACGCCCATCATCAGCGACGAAGCCGTGCGGGACTCCTCCAGCTCCACCACGCCCGGCGTCTTCAACCACAGCCGGTAGCGCCCGGAGGCCAGCTCCACGCGCTCCAGCGCCGTCTCCACGCGCAGCTTCCAGCCGTGCACGGAGAAGCGGACGTCATAGACGTCCTCCCGCGCGGACCACTCCCGCAGCTCGAAGTTCTTCAGCCGGGCCAGCAGCTGGCGCACCACGGTCTCCACGCGCGCATGCGACAGGCGCACCCGCCTGCGGCTCACGTCCACCGCCATGTCGTTGGAGAGCGCGTTCGGCAGTCGCTTCGCCCACTCCCGCGCCCCTTCCAGCATCTTCGCCGCCAGCGACTGACCCGACATCCGCGTCCTCCCGTGACGCCGCCTCCCTGGGCCCCGGGGCCTCGTACCGGCGGCCCAGCGTCGTGCGCGCAGCATGCACTGGATTCGGGGCCAGCGCGCGTCCTGCTCGCAGGGCAGGCGGCCTGGCGTCTCCTGACGGGCCCCACGCCGCCCCCAGGGCCGTGGACCTCACCTGGCCGCCTGCCCTCCCCGGGCACCCGACAGCAGGGGCGGGAAGACGAGCGTCGGCGTGCCACAGCCCTCGGCGGTGGGGAAGAAGGTCAGGTCCGTCCCCACGCCGCGCAGCGCGCGGAACGTCTCCAGCACGGGCAGCTCCAGCTCTACCGGAGCAACGCGGCGCACACGACGGCCGTCGCGTACCTCCCAGCCGCCCGCCACCAGCGTGACGGTGCCGGGGCGCGGCATGGTGGTGAAGGTCTCCACGCGTGCGACGAGCTCCGTGTAGTGCGCGGGGAGCACGGCGGACGCACCGGGCACGAGGAAGGGATTCACGGCCTCGGGCGAGGGAGGCGACAGCGCGATGCGGAAGCCGCGCCCATTGGGCGGCGCGCCGAGCCGCGATGCGGTGTCCGAGGCGTGAAGGAATCCCCGCAGCACCCCCGCTTCGACCAGGCGGAGCGCGTCCGTGGAGAGGCCTTCGTCATCCATGGAGACGCGCCGCGTGGCGGTGGGGTGGTTCGAGTCATCCACCACGCTCAGGACCGAGGGGAACAACTTGCGCCCCACGGCCCGGGCCAGCGCGGGCGTGGCGGCGGCCACGTCTCCCCGTAGCAACCAGATGAGCCCCGCCGCGAGCGGCGCGGCCACCGCCGGCCGCAGCACCAGGGGGAGCTCGCAATCCAGCGGTTGCGCGGGGCCCGTGAGGGCTTCAACAGCCTCCGCGAGTCGGCGGCGCAGTGGCGTGATGACGGCGTCGTCCTCCGCGGTTTCGGGGAACGCCACCGCGTCCACCACGGCGCCTCGCGGCGTCTCACACCGCACGAACAGCTCCTCGCGCCACTCCGTGCGAGCACGCCGCTCGCCGCTTGCGCGCACCAGGGCGCGCCACGTGGAAACCTGGGTGAGCAGCGCGGCCTGCACCACGCCGCCCTGGGGCACGGCGGCGTCGATGAAGTGCTTCATCCGGCGCGCGGCGCGCTCCGGCTGGAGCAGGGGCGGGCCCGAGGCGCGCTGAGGTTCGGACTGGACTGGCAGCGCCGGCAAAGGACTCGCGCGTCCTGGAGTGGCTTGCCGTGCGGCGCGCTCCAGGAGCAGCGACAGCGCGCCCGCATCCCCCACCGGCGCGGTCAGCAGGCCCTGTCGCGCGTCCCAGCTCACGCGCGCCATGGCCTCCAGGGTCTCCCCCTGGTTGACGATGGAGCGCCCCGTCCCCGCGCCGTCTTCCAGCGACAGCCTGCGCTCCGCGGCGAGGAACAGCTCGGCCTGCGCGGGGGCATGGTGCCGCTTGAAGGCCGCCAGCGCTTCGCTGGCGGACGTCAGCAAGTCGCGAGGCTGAAGGCCCGCGCATGCCGCCACCCCGCTGTCCTCCTCGGAACCGGAACCGCCCCGCATCCACTGCCTCCGCCGACACACGCTGGGACTGTTGGCGAGGATACCGGTCTGCGTCCTCCTGTGGGGGCGCTCCGCGTTGTCGCGCGGAGTCCGCGCCGGTGGCTCAACCGCCGGTCCGTGCGGGTACGGCGACACCGCGAGTCTCAACGCGCCATCCAGGCGCATGCATGGGTCCGCCTCATCGTCTGGCGTATGCTCCAGGACCTGTGCCCGCCGCCTCACGGCGGGCGTCACCCAAGCCACGCCCATCCCGCGTGGTGCCCGGCCGGAGGACACACGCTTGGATTGGTTCGTGGAGCGGCGCGAAGTCACCGAGGTCCTCCACCAGCGCTCCGGGCTCCGCGTCGTCCCCCCCGCGCTCGACCGGGGCTGGTCCATGGGACAGGCCACCGCGGACAGCGTGATTTGGCGATGGGCCCAGGTGGCCGAAGGCGGATGGAAGCGCGGCCTCATGCCGGAGGCGCTGGAGCGACAGGCCCGCGACATGCTGGACGCCGAGCCCCGGCTCGCGAGCGACACGGAGGCCATGTCGTCGCTCGTCCGCCAACTGGAGGCGACCGCGCGGGCCGCGGGCGCCCAGCACCTGGACGTGCTGCTGCGCGAAGTGGAGCGGCGCACGCTGTCCGCCAGCGACGCCCACCTGACAGAAGACCGCCAGCGCCATGCCCTGCTCGAAGTGAAGGCCTTCCACGACACCGGCGCGGGCCTGGCCGAGCTGTGGCGCTGCGCCGCCTGGCCGGAGGTCACCGGAGCGCGTGCCGCCCTGCCCTCGCTGGAGGCGCTCGTGGAGGGCATGGCGCGGGAGCTGCGGGACACGACGCCCATGGTGCCCTGCCCCCGCGACGTGCTGCCCATCGTCTTTCCACCGGGCGCCGCCTCCGGCTGCTTCTTCCACGAGGTGTGCGGACATCCCCTGGAGGGAGACGTCGTCGCGCGCGGCGGCTCCTACCTGGCGCGGCGGCTGGGGCAGCAGGTGGCCGGCGCGCACCTCAGCGTCTCGGACGACCCGACGGACGGCCACGGCGCGCTCGGCTTCGCCTGGGACGATGAAGGCCACGCCGCGCTCCCGGTGACGCTCCTCCGCGAGGGCCGGGTGGACGCGCCCCTTTTGGACGCTCGCAGCGCCACCGCGCTGGGCCGCGCGCCCAACGGACACGGGCGGCGCGTCAGCTACCGGCACCCGCCCCTGCCGCGCATGGCCCACACGCGCGTGGACGCGCACCAGGGCCACCTGGAAGCGCTGATGGCGGACGTCCCGCACGGGCTGCTGGTGCAGCACCTCACGCCGCGGCAGATGGACCTGCTGTCGGGCGACTTCAGCTTCTACATCGTGGAGGCGCGGGAGATTCGGGACGGACGGCCCGGGCGCCGCGTGGGCCCCGGCATCCTCCGGGGCAACGGGCTTACGGCCCTGGCGGCCATCGACGCGGTGGGCGCGGATACGAAGAACCTCTTCGCCACGCGCGGCTGCCGGAAGCTGGACCATGGTCCGCTGCCCGTGTCCTTCGGGCAGCCCACCATTCGCTTCCGGCAGCTCTCCGTGGAGCCCTGGCGCTAGGCCATCACCGGCACATCCAGCCGAGGTCCGGCTCGGGCACCGGCTCCGCGTCCGGGTCGAACGGCGGCGTCACGGACGGAACAGAGAGCACCCGGGCGAAGCCCACGCCGGCTTCGGGCGTCAGCGTGAGCGGCGAGATGTTCCAGGGCCGGATGAGGAAGGGGTTCTGCTCCTCCGGGGGGCTGGTGCCTTCGTCCACGAAGCTCACCGTCACCGGCTCGGTGGTGCCTGGCGGAAGGACGACGGCGAAGTAGCCCAGCGAGCTCGTGGGCGCGGGCGTGGCGAAGTAGCCCATGGGGGACTGCCCCGGGAAGAAGCCCGGCGGCGCCCACTCGATGGCGTAGAGCGAGCCCGCCGACGTCTCCGCCGCGATGCTGTCCGCGGGGATGTTGAACAGGTCGAACGCCTCGCTCGGCGCGTACACCCAGATGAGCGCCACACCGCCCGTCCGCGTGGGGTCCACGAGGTCCGCGGGCGTGGTGGGGATGCCCATGTCCGTGCGCAGCGTCGCCACCGCGGCCAGCGCGCCCGCGTCACCCACCACGCCAGCCACCTGCACGAGGCAGGACGAAGGTCCCGCCGTGAAGGGGCGCAGCGTCGACGTGGGAAAGTAGGTCGCCTCGGGGATGGGCTCGAAGGGGGGCGCGGGGAACATCTCCGGGGCGCCCATCACCAGCCCCTCCAGCGGCGGCTCCACCCGCAGCTTGTACGCCGTCTCGTTGCCCGACGGCACGCCGCGCACCTGCCAGAGGCCGTTGGGCGCCACCGGTCCGCTGGAGTCCAGCGACTCCCCGTTCCGCACCACGCTCACCCGCGCGCCCACCGGCGCGGAGCGGAACACGTAGGGGATGTTCTCGAACAGGAAGGGCGGCGGAGGCGGCATCTCCGGGTCCATCACCGGGAACGTCGCCAACGAGAAGAAGAACGCCTCCGGGTCAAAGGCGATGCCCGACACGGTGGTCTTCGCCTCCGGCAGGTCCGTGTAGGCGTCGTCGGTGGTGGACGGGGGCGGACCGTCGCTGCCCGAACATCCACCGGAGAACGCCAAGGCAAGGCTGGAGGTGACTGCGAAAGCCCTCAGGGAGGTCTTCATGGCGGTCGTTCTCACTGAGGCGGAAGGATGTGCTGCATGGGAGGCGTCTCTGCGTGGCAGGCGTTGGCGCAGTTGCCATACGCATTCGGCGTCTGGTGCATCTCCGCGAAGTACAGGTCGTAGTACTCCGTGCCGTGCGACTGCACGTGGCAGCCGTTGCAGGACATGAGGCTGGGCCGCAGCGTGCTCTCACGCGTCAGGTGGCACAGGGTGCAGTCCGCGCGGTTCTGCGAGTACTTGCGGGAGGAGGCATGGATGCGGTGGACGATGTCCGACACCTGCCCCACGGCCTGCTCGAAGTGGCACGTCTTGCAGAGCTCCACGTGGTCCACGGCCATGCCGTGGTGGACGTTGGACAGGGAGTTCGTCCCGTTGTGGCACACCTGGCAGTTGCCGATGCGCTCCGGGTAGGTCGTCTTCTGCTCCTGCCCCACCTGGAAGAAGAACGGGTCCAGCCGGTTGAGCCGCTCGCCCATGTAGCTGCGGTGGCCCTTGAGGACGATGGCATAGGTGCCGGGCTTCGCGTCCTGCGGCAAGGTGACGGCGTAGCGAGCGGGCGGCTGCGAGTCCGCGTAGCCGGGGAGGATGGACGGCAGGCCGGGCTCCACGAAGAAGCGCGGCTCGCTCGTGCCGGGATAGGAGAAGTACGGCAGCTGGTAGGTGCCGTTGGCCACGCGGAGGTCCTGCAGCGGCCCCACCACCTTGAAGCCGGACTCCGAGCTGCTCGTGTCCCGGTAGGTGAAGATCATGAAGTCGTTGAAGTAGGCGAGCCCGTTGGAGTCGCCATTCACGTACTCGTTGTAGGTGGGCAGCAGGTCCCGCGAGTGCAGGCCGTTGCCGTCGCCGTCACGCAGCGACACCATGAAGTCCACCGTCTCACCCGGCATGTAGTAGCGGCCGTTCTGCGGCGTGCGGATGCGCACGGCCTGCTCCAGACCGAAGCCGCAGGGCACCTGCTCGTCCGTCGCGAGCCCGTCCGGCCCCATCCGGAAGCAGGAGGCTGGCCGCTCCTGCTCCGGGACGAAGGTCACCGGGAAGTAGAAGGGCGCTTCGGGCATCAGGCTCCAGGTGACGCGAATGGCGCCGTCCCCGGAGAGGTCGGGCATGGTGATGGACTTGAACGGGTTGGTGGCGTTGGCCACCGAGACCTTCACCACCGTCTGGTAGATGGGGTCGGCGCCGGGAGGCTGCGGCTCCGGATCATCCGGGAAGCGGGGCCGCGCCAGCCCATCCACGGTCCAGCTCACGCGCGTGCGGCCGGTGGTGGCGTTCTCCGCGAGGAAGTCCCGGCGCAGGTAGGTCTGCGACGCGCGCGCGTTGCCGTCCGAGTCCAGCACCTCCACCAGGAAGGTGTCGTCGTTGGAGATCATCCACGCGGCGTTCTCGAAGTACGTCTCGCGCTGGAAGCTGCCGCTGCCCCGGTCTCGCCAGGTCTCCTGGCCAATGGTCAGCCCGCTCCAGTCGAGCGACTTGAACCGCGACTGCCGGCGGGCCCAGGTCGCGGGAGCCTGCCGGTTGTTGAACTCGGTGTGCTGGCCGAAGACGGTGTCCACCAGCGTGATTTCACGCAGGAAGTAGATGGTGCCCGGCGTGACGTTGAAGCGCGCGAAGGGCGGCATGGGCGGCCCCAGCGGGGCGCCGTCATTCAGCCGCGTGCAGACGTCCGGATACGCGCCTTCCGGCAGGCTCACGTCTCCGCGCGCCACCGGCTCGCCATTGGGGAGGATGGCGCAGCCATTGAAGGCCAGGAGGCTGAGGGAGATGGCACCGGAGGCCGAGCTCGAGTACGGGTCGAAGGCCCTCGCGCCACGGCCACGGGTTCCCTCCGCGTCAGAGATGTCGAGCAGGTTGCAGCCCGAACCGAGCGCCCAGGACGACAGGCATAAGAGAAGTGCGAGAGGCTTTTTCATGAGCGGCCGGAGCGACGACACGGGGGAACAGGGGCTTGCAGTCTAGCGGGCATCCCGAGCTGGAACCAAAAAGCGTCAGGGTGATTCGGCGGCACGGGCAGGCGCCGCGGCCGGCACCGTCCGAAGGTAGCGGTACATGGCCCGCAGGTCCTCCTGGGACAGCCCGGAGAAGAAGCCCCAGGGCATGACGAGCTTGTTGACCTGCCCTTTGGCGCTGGGCGTCGGGGCCAGGTCGCGGAAGGCCGTGAAGCGGGCGATGAACGCCTCTTCGCTCAGGGTGTGCAGCCCCTGCGCGTGGGGTGTGAGGTTCGACGCCACTTCCGGCGCGTAGGGCGTGGGCATGGGACGCCCTCCGGCGAAGGGCGTGCCCGCCTCATCCATGCCCGCGTGACAGGCGGCGCACTGCGCCACCTGCGTGAGATAGCGGCCCCGGGAGACAGGGTCCTCCGCGGGAGGCGGCACGGGCCCCGGCAGGGCCGAGGCGAGCCCATCCAGCGAGCTCATCATCTCCTCGGGCAGGCTCGAGCGCGCCACGACCTTCGACGACGGGGGCACCTGACGGAGCCACGCGACGACCGCCTTCGCGTCCTCGTCCGACAGCTCGCGGTAGAAGAGGTACGGCATCATCGGCACCAGCACGCGGCCGTCACGGCCAAAGCCTTCGCGCAGGGCCCGCAGCAGCTCCGCGTCCGTCCACTTGCCAACGCCGTGCTCGGGGTCGGAGGTGATGTTGGGCGAGCAGACGCGCCCCGGCAGCCCCCACTGCTCGTCCTGGCACGCGCCCGACAGCGGGGCGCCCTTGACGGGCCCCCCGTAGCGCGTCCAGTCCCGCTCAGTATGACACGCGCCACACGCCAGCACGTTCTCCACCAGGTAGCGGCCTCGCTCCAGCCGCTGGGCCTCCGGGCTCCTGGGCGCCGCGCCCTGCGTGCGCACGGCGTCTTGCCGCGGCGCGGCGGGAGGTTGGGCCTCCTGGGGGGCTTCCGCGCGCGGCTTGCAGGCACACAACCCCAGCGCCAGGGCCAGGACGAGGAGTCTCACGGTGTCTTGCCTCCCCGGGCACGGAGCCCGGCACGTTCATTCCGGAAGAGGGCCGCCATCCGCGGGCGCGCGGCCCTGGCGGATGGCAATCACGCCCCGGCGGTACTCGGCGGGGAGCCGGTCCGCCCTGGTGAAGACTTCACCCGCGAAGCTCGTGGGGTGGGCCCGGGGCCGCACGCCCTCGAGGACTCGCCGGTCCTGTTCGAGGATGGCCAGCTCGCTCTTCAGGAACATGTCCGGAAAGTGAGCGCGCAGCCGAGGATGGTACGAGCAGAAGTAGAAGCACCGCATCTTCTCTTCAGACACGGGCGAGGCGACGGCGTAGACGGTGTGGACGTAGAAGAGCGTGGGCTTGAAGACCAGCTTCACGGCGAAGGGCCACGTCACCTCATACGTGAGCGTGGTGCGGTCCACCCGGGGCGGCGCCCCTCCGATGGACGGCGACAGCGCGGGATAGACAATCTGCGCGCGCACGCCTCCGGGACGCGCCTCCACGTCATAGGGAGGAACCTCCTCCTGGGCCGGATTGCCGAAGGTGCCCTCGTGCACCCACGACAAGTGGGCCACGTCCAGGATGACCTCCACCATGCGCCCGGCGGACACCTCCCAGTCGAGCAGGGGCAACGCGACCGTGGCCGCGCTGCCGTCCTCCAGCTCCGGCCACTCGGGCAGCGGCGCGGCCGGCGCTGAGGCCAGACATACCCACACCAGACCGTAACGCTCCGTGGCACGAAATGACGCAAGCGCCGCGCGGGGCGGGACCGCCACGTCAGGTTGCGACGGAACTCGCACACAACGTCCGTCCGCGCCGTAGGTCCAGCCGTGAAAGGCACAACGAATGCCGTCCGCCGTGGGCTGGCCGTCCCGGAGGTCCGCGCCGCGGTGCGCACAATAACGCTGTGACGCCGCGACGCCCTGGTCCGTGCGCCACACCACCAGGTCTGTTTCGAGCAGACGCGCGGCGAGTGGGCGTTCGCCCAGCTCCTGCGAGAACGCGACCGGGTGCCAGTACGCGGAGAACGCTTCGTTGTAATGACGCACGAGGACGTCGGTCCGGCTCACGCGAGGGCGAGCGGGGCGATCTTGCTTTCGATTTCTTCGAGGAGGAAGTCGATCTCCTCAATCTCGTCGAGCTTCTCGGGAGCGGCGAGCTCCGCGGAGGGCGCCGACGGCTCGGCACTCACGGAGGAAGCATCCACGGGGTGATGCACCTGCTGGAACGTGTCTTCCGACGCCATCGAAGTGGACTCCAGGGGGTGAGGGGGGTGCAATGCTGCCGTGATGACTCATGTGATGTCAACGCGGGCAGCCCCATGAGTGCGTCAGGCCAAACGGTGCGCTAGGCTCCGGGCGACACGACTGTGCAACACACCGCACTGTCCGTCGCGCGGTCTCCCCTGGCAGGCCCCCGCCTCCCCCTCGTGGCTTCACGATGCCCTTCACCATTCCGTCCGCTGCACTGTTTCTCCTCGGGGCAGCACTCGCCACGGCGGCGCCGCCAGGAGCCACGGACACCGCCGTGGAGCCTCCCGCCAAGGTCCGGCGCACACAGAAGCCGAGCGCATCCAGCCTCACCAAACGCCGCATCACGAAAAAGAAGCGCGCCGCCCCAGCCCGGGCCCTGAGTGAAACAAAGACATCGCGCTCCGTCTCAGCCAAGACAGCCGAACCGGCACCGGCGGCGCCCATGACACAGGCGCCCCCGCCTCCCGCCGAGCCAAACCTCCCCGCGTGGGACGACACACCCGACCCGCTGATGGTGCAGCCCGTCGTGGTGGAGGAGACCGCGGACACGGGGGATCCGTTGAGGGTGCGCCCGGTGACGGTGGAGGCGTCGGAGGACGACACCTTCCCCGAGCCCCCGCC